>NZ_QOHL01000017.1:0-29079 GCF_004181775.1 Ehrlichia minasensis | reverse complement strand
AAGCTTCTGTAACAGGTCTAGATTCTTTTCTACTACCAGTACCCATCTTAGGTATACCTGCTACATCTGATGTAGTTGATGTAGTACGACTACTACCTGCTTGAGCTTTAGGTATCGCACCTGAAGTTCTTGCAATAAGTTCAGATCCTTTTCTATTAATAGTACTCGTTTTAGGTCTATCTGTTAATGCAGTATAACCACTACTACCCACTTGAACTTCAGGCATTACATATAAAGCTTCTGTAACAGGTCTAGATTCTTTTCTACTACCAGTACCCATCTTAGGTATACCTGCTACATCTGATGTAGTTGATGTAGTACGACTACTACCTGCTTGAGCTTTAGGTATCGCACCTGAAGTTCTTGCAATAAGTCCAGATTTTTTTCTATTAATAGTACTCGTTTTAGGTCTATCTGTTAATGCAATATAACCACCACTACCTACTTGAGCTTCAGGCATGACATCTAAAGCTTCTATAATAGGTCTAGATTCTTTTCTACTACTAGTACCTATTTTAGGTATACCTGCTACATCCGATGTAGTTGATGTAGTACGACTACTACTTGCTTGAGATCCATAATCAACATCCATAGTACTTGAATATCCTACGACAGGTCTAGTTATTATTCTACTATTAGCACTAGTTTTATACATATCTGGTGCAGGCAACTTAGACGTTCTAACAACACTATCAGAGCTTTTATCTGTACTAGAAACATATTTAATAAAATTATGAAAGCACCTCTCTGTAAACTGCACATCAACTAAATTCGTATCTAAAGAGCTACCAAACCAAGATATAGTAGTTTTATTAATATGATACACCACAACTTCAGCAACCAATTTTTCTGCATCTAATTTTTTAAGCTTCACTCTTGCCAACGCTATATTCCGCTCTGCTACCTTCATCTCCTGCGTATTCTGTTTAGCTCTCGCCCTTACAAATTTCGCATCTTCCAACTTTTGCATTGTAGCTGCATATTCACTTGCTACCTCTAATGGCACACCATCATTAATTAAATAACTATTTAATACCTGAAATGCTAAATCTGCTTTTGCTTGACCACAATCAGCACCAAAAAAATTATAATATCTAAAATATCTTAATTTAGATAATTGATCTACACACTGAACAAGTTGCGGCTTACTCCATATTTTATACAAATCTTGTACAGTTTCTATCTCATAAACGTCAATACTATTCATTAACTCCGCAAATTTTTCCCCAAAATCCTTATAAGAATCAGCAAAATACACTCTTTGACATAACAGGCCAATTATTCTATTAGATATATACCTTCTCTGACCCACATCTATATGATCTATAGGTAATCCAGCCAAAACTTTAATATAATTGCGCACCCACAAAGGATATACTTCACACAATGAAGTATTCACAATCAATTTAGCAGCAATACAAACAAATGCATAATCTTGAGGATTTAATTCATTTATTATGCGTTGATTATTTGCATCATGATCACTTAACAACCCTTTTGAAAGTAAATTATTTAATATTACATCAAAATTAGTTTTAAAAATAGGAAAGAAAAAAGCAGTTTTTACATTGCCAATACGAAATCTAAAATCACCAGCATTTCGCACATCACATCTTTCAGTATTCGACAATAAATCACTGAATCTACGTATAACATTCTCAAAATCTGCTTTTATTTGATCATTAACACATACATCTTGACTTTCATGACTTCTAATAGATGCATCGTCACTTACATCATCACCGTCAATAGATACATATCCATTTCTATCAACATTAAAAAGACTATTTTTACAACAACAAATTATGAAAAGACACGTTATTGCAACAACACTTAGTAACACTATACCAAACAATACCGGTATAAGATTAGGCTTATTATTAGGAATAACTTTTGAGCAATACAAACCTACTAATGTTAATGACAAGACAGCAGAAGCAATACTTACAACACCCAGAGTCAATTTGTGAGATATTTTCATTTTACATATTCTTTCATATAATTAACTATTATTAATAGTATAATAAAATCCTTAAAAATAGAATTAAAATATTTACACATATTAAAAATAATACTTTTAATAAAAGTTAACATTTTTTTAATATTACATTAAATATTAAAGATCACAATGATAAAACAGGTTTTTGCAAGACAGACCTATTAAGTACAAAACACTATCATAATCTTAATCTTATATGTAAAGATTATTAAAAAAAAATAATAAATACCTTATAAATTTAATACCATGTATAGTAATTAACCTGCAAAACCTCTGTACTCTCTCGTATTCACAAAACTAACAGCCATCATACTTATTTCTTAGTCTATTCTTGTAATAAAAAAACATTAATGAGCAATTGCACTACTACTACCTACTACATTACATGTATTCTCTACAGGTGTAGATGGTAAGCATAACGTGGACTCACAAACATCATCTTCATCTGATACAACGTCATTCTCAATATCATTTTGCAATGTATTTATTTCATACAATGGAAAATATATTTGATCGTATCCAAAGTTCATAGTATTAGCAATTACTTGCATAAAAGACATATAAAAATTTCGCAAACTATCAAAATCTAAGCTTTTCATTCTATCACATGCATCATCTATAAGACGTTGTTCTACCATTTCTGAATTATAAAGTGAAGTATACATTAAATGCATTAATACGATGTCAAAAGAACTACCAGACAAAAAATTAGGATGCCTTCTTCTTAATCTTTCATCCAAACTTTGATAGTAACTACTATAAGAAGTCAGAAATGAATTCATCATCTGCTGAAATTCAGCTCTATCACTAAATACACATATATCATAACAACGATATACCAAATACTCAACACAACGATACTTATTTTCTCCTATATCAACATTAGCTAATGCTTTAATATGATTAACTACATCATCAGGATAAGTTTCTAACAAATGAGGTAAACAACATGTAATTCTAGCACAACACACTATTTCTTCAAATATATTTCTCCTTCTATTAGGAGATAGAATTCTCTTACTGATATCATAACTACTAAATATTTTAGATACATCATCTTGACTAATAGGAGAACCAGGTTTAATTCTAGTATGTAATATAGATAATCCTGTATCTAATACACTCTTTAATAATGGATACAAAATATAATATTCTTGATTTTGAACACTAGTTGATAACATTTCATATGCTTTAAAATCGTCAATACTGTTACTTACTTTCTTAACTATATTAGCATAACGATATAAACTATAATAAATATTAAAAATCAATCCCTCTTTATCTACAGAAGTAGTCAATTTTTGAGAAATAAACATTCTGTTATAAGGTGATGTACCCAACGTTACATGATTGACAAGAGCACAAGCATCTAATCCTTCTAGAACGTCGTCAAATTCAGAATGAGCTAACCTTTGTATCATTTTCATAGCAGCATTTTGAATAGTGCTTAATTCCTTAAAACTATATCTACTAAAACAGGAAACACATCCATCATCTAGAACAGCTGTTTGTTCAAAAACTTTAGACATTATCTCTTTGGCATTAAGTACAACACTTGCATTACTAATTCCCACATCAATCGCAAAACCAGATTCTCTCATTTCATTGAGGTACTGCACAATATCACTATCGTATTTAGTAGCATACTCATCATAATGCTTAATTATATCAGAAGTAAAATCTACTCCTATTCTAACCATGCCATGTCGTCTATCTTGATATACAGAATAATATTTAAAATAACTTGCACAGAATACATCTTTCAATAATCTAAGTTTTATACTATGATCACGCATCTTATAAAAACCACGCGGAGAATTAATTGCATGTGTATTTACAAAACTCATATACTTACGAAATACACTTTCTAAAAACTTATGAAAACTATTCATATTACCAAAACTATATACTTTATCACCTAATAATTTAATGATTCTATTAGCTGCATTCAATCTCTCTTGAAATGGCACTTCCTCCACAGATAAGCCAGCTAACTTTACAATTTTTTCACACACAACTTCAGGATAAGTTGAATACAAAACACTATTTCTCACAATCAACTGTGCTGACAATATAAGAAATGTACTTTCCTCTTTCGTCAATAAACGTTCCACATCAACAATATTAATGTGATCTTCTTTAATAAACACATTATTACGTTCTAATTTATTTAACATAGAATCAAAACACTGCCTAAAATTCAAAAAAAGAAAACAACATCTATCAAAACTAGTATTATAAGAAAACACATTACTTGTCATTCAGATGGATGAGAAACAAGTAACTTGAGATCCTGTGAGATATGACATAAGTCATTATAAGCATGAAGTGACATATTAGAAATATCATGAAATCTAGGCTTTAATTTATACGGTATAAAACTGCCTGACTTATAAGGCAGAAAATCAATAGCACGTTCGTTATCATCTACAGGTTTATTATCCAATACATAACACAACAATACACTTGCAAATAAGAAAATAAAACAAAGTGACAGCAGTACTACAAACGCAACAAGAGATATATTGTTTTTAGAATATTCATTTGCTAATATAGCACAAGTACAAAATATATATGCTGACAAAATACCGAGCATAACATTCTTAGTGAGTATTGAGCTTGCCATAAAAATACTTAATATATTAAGTACATATATAATATAATCAACACTATATATAAAAAAAGTAAATACATTTATGTCATAAAGTAAAAAAATTAATCATATGATTTACTTCTAATACTCAAAATATTGTAAGATAAAGACCTTTTTTAACGAATTGATAACACTTTATATTACATTGATTTTTAAATAAAATTTATAATACTATGCACAACATAATCTAATCATATTAAAAAACTATAACAACCAAATCTAATATACTACAATTATTATTAAATATTTAAAAATGCAAATTTGTAATAAAGATATACTTTTTAAGTAAAGCTAATATGATTTTTTAATAAAGCATAAAAACTCTAATAAAGATTAATACTCATTTCTAATACTCAAAAAATTAATCAATTATATAAAAATACAAGTTAAGTATCCTATCAATTGTAAAAAAATTTATACTAAAACAACCTAAAAATAAAAAATGACCTACCTTCCTTTAAAGAATCTGTTTTGTATCATTTCCTCAGCATCTTCTATTGTAAAATCAGCACTATCACAACATTCAGCACTTTTATTGCTCTCAGATACATTTTGATCAACTTCTACAGAATTGCCAATTTCATTGCCAGGATTATATGAAACCCTTTGATCATTAATCTGGATAACAACAGTGTGATCACTATCATAGTATTGATCAGCATATGAAGATGTATTAAGTTGTTGACTAGATCTCTCACTAAATAATAAATTTTTTAGCTTTGCAAATATTCCTATCTTTTCCTTTTTAGATATATCAAAATCACTAGCAACGGTATTATTATATAAAACATTAACCATGTTATCATACCGTGCAGCTACACAATTTACACAAAGTAGAGCAAATCCCGCTACTAATAATAACGAAAATATGCTAATCATAATATAAGATTGATCTTGAAACGTGAAATTAATACAACTAAAAGTCAATCCTATAAGTGCAAGAAGCATTACTGTTGCAGCATTTACAACCATTACTGATCTACTCATTTTTATAACCTATCTATTTATTATTAACAAAAAAATATTCGATATTTTTAATAATATATTTATTAACTAATTTACATTTCAATTTATAGTAATATAGGTTAATAAATATATATTTTCACCATCCCATAATAAAATAGGATATTAGTCTCAAGACCTGCTTTTACTTTGTTCTTCACTCAAAGATTTTACTGCGTCAACTCTACTATCACTAATTTGTACTCTACCATAATTTTTCTCTTGCGTATCTTGAATAGTAGTATCTTTCTTAACTTTATCATCACCACTAGAAAACGTTTTCATTTTAACATCACTACTACTAGGAGGAGTAGTCTCACACTCTGCAAAAAAAGGCTGTGTTCTGATTAATCCATTATGATATAAAGCTTCTTCATAAGCAGAATATTGTTCTAGTTCCACATCTTCATAAGGTTCAGAATAATATGCCTTTCTATCTACATGTATTTTATGTGTTCTATCAGCAGAAAGTACATCTTCATCAAAATAATGTTCTGCAAATACATCAGGCACTGGATCATAATACCTGTTTTCAGTATCTAAACTCTCATCTGATGAAAACGTTCTTAAATATTCTTTTACACTAGAATATTTTCTACCTATACCTTTCTTATAATTTGCTACCAATGATACAAAAGCAGATACTAGTAACAATGTACATAGTACACAATACCCACATTGATGTTCACGTATTACACCTATAGCACATAACGCTAATCCTGTTGCTGCAGCAGTAATCATAACCGCACTTATAAAATTTATTGCTATATTATGAGTCTTTATCATAGATATTAACCTTAATTAAAAAAATTCAATGAAATATTTATATTATAATAATTTTATTAATTTTTATAAAAGAGTTAGTTAATATTAGTGCTTAAATATTAATTCTATATATTAATAATTTAAGAGATTAAAGACTATTAGAGAAATCAGATTTGTTAAAATTTAAATATAAAATTATACACAAATATTAAAATACAAATTTTGGATTAAAAACACTATAGCCTTTTATAGGATTTATAACATAAAAATTAATAATCTACTTTTACAAATTATTAAAAATACATTTCAGAAGCTTAACAAATAACTCACAATCAGCATTGTTATAAAGCTGTTGCTACAAAATTAATAAGCATTTTCTCATTATAAAACAAAAATGCTATTGTTATAGCATTCTACAGCCAGTTTGTGATATTTAAATAAAAAATATAACAGGATTAATAAGCTATTTTAACATTACATGTTTTAAAATATGCAGCTCAATAATCAACGAGTATTACAATTTTATATTGCACAATTTATTTAAACATATAGTAAAAATAATATCGCTAGAATCCATAAATTATTACTTTTATATTAACTGTATATAATTTACTATAGAAATATACATTGCTATACTTAAGTTTAAAATTAACTTCTTAGCTAAAATTGTAATTAAAGTAACAAAATTTTCTCTTATTTTTTGCATTACTTTAATATTGCACACAGTATTTGCATAGTACTTAAGTGTTTACACTATTACCAGCTTCCATAATATACAAGTTTATATCAACGATCTGCTTTGATTAATGCAATTAACCACACTAGCATTATGTATTTCCGTTAGTATAGAATTATCAGAATAAACATGCAAAACTTTTCTTTTCTTAGTTTTAGTAGTACTATCTGCACAAATATTATTATTGTTGTCGCTACCTGTGCTGTTTAGAAAGTTATTGTTAACATCTCCATATGCATTCTTATAAGCACTTTGATCATTTATCAAGTTACCATTTATATCTTCATGTACATCTTCAAATATTATTAGATCACCATTTAATCGATTTGATAACGCACATTTTACATGTTCACTTATTGCCGCAACTTCATTACTACTTTGATCATTTTGTAAGTCATTGCTTACAGATCCATGGACACCCTCAAATACACTTAGAGAGTCATGTTGTTGACTTGACGATGTATCTCTTACACATTCACCTTGATCATCAAATGCTTGTTCATCACCTTCATACAAAGTATCGTAATACTTAACTCTATTATACTTCATGTAAACACACTTAAGTATAAAAACTAATACCACTGCGATAGGCACAGTTAAAATAAGCATGTTAGTTTTACTAGAAAAAAAAAAACATATTTATATTAATGATTTAATACAATAATAACCCTACTCACTACTAAACTATTATCTCCTTTACATTAATGATGGTTACACATTAAAAATATGATAAGAATTTTTATATAATTTTTGAAACTAATATTACTAAAAATCTAAATAGGATAGTAAGTTATATTATAATTTTATTATTACTACTTTCTACTTTAGTATTTAATAGTTAATTTTCATAACATTTAAAGTAAAGAATTATTAATAAAAATATAACAATTAGACGTGATTTTGTCAATAAAAATTAATTTTTTAGTTCTTATATTAAAAATCCACAAATTATTTATTAAATAATAGAAATTTACTATACAAAAAACTAATCTACTATCTTTAAAGCCTGTATAAATGCATTATGCGGAACATTGACATTACCTATAGACTTCAATTTTTTCTTTCCTTTTTTCTGTTTTTCTAATAATTTCATTCTTCTAGTAACATCCCCGCCATACAACTTTGCTGTGACATCCTTACGATATGGAGAAATAGTTTCACGAGCAATAACCCTACCACCTATTGCTGCCTGGATCGCAATTTTGTATTGTTGTCTCGGAATTAAATCTTTTAATCTAAGACATATTTCACGTCCTCTTTGCTCTACCTTACTTTTATGAATAATGCATGCAAGAGCATCAACAGGTTCAGAATTTATCAAAATACTTAACTTAGCAATTTCACTGTCTAAATATTCATCCATCTCCCAATCCAAACTAGCATAGCCTTTAGATAGAGACTTTATCCTATCATAAAAATCAAAAACTACTTCAGATAAAGGAAGTCTATACTTTAATAATGCAGTATTTCCTGAATATGATAAATCTAATTTCTCACCTCTCTTGTTATTACATAGTGACATAATAACACCTAAATATTGATCTGGTACCATAATAGTCGCGCAAATCCATGGCTCTTTAATATTAGCAATATTTTGAGTTTCACTAAAATCATGTGGATTATGAACTTCACGAACATCACCATTTTTAGTAGTAACTTTATAAATTACACCTGGAGCTGTAGCTGTTAGATCTAAATTAAATTCTCTTTCTAATCTTTCTTGAATAACTTCTAAATGTAACATTCCTAAAAAGCCGCAACGAAATCCATACCCAAGTGCATTTGATACTTCTATTTCAAAAGTGAAACTCGCATCATTAAGTTGTAATTTTTTTAAGGCTTCACGTAACCTGTCAAACTCACCAGCTTCATTTGGGAAAATACTACAAAACACTACAGGATGAATTGTTCGAAAACCAGGAAGCGGCTCATCACACTTTCTCTGTTCTTCAGTAATAGTATCACCTATTCTACAATCTGATAATTCTTTAATAGATGCAGTAATAAACCCTATCTCACCTACTGAAAGTTGATCAACAATTTTTTTATGAGGAGTAAAAATACCTACATTATCAACTTGATATACAGCATTACTTGACATCATAACAATCTTCATACCTTTTTTTATTACACCATCTTTAATACGTAATAAAATTACTATACCTAGATATGTATCATACCAAGTATCAACTAATATAGCTTTCAATGGACCATCTGATTTCCCACATGGAGATGGCAATCTAGAAATGATAGCTTCTAATACATCTTGTATACCAACACCCGACTTTGCTGATACAAGTAGTGATTCACTTGCATCAATTCCTATCATATCTTCTATCTGTAACTTCACCTTTTCTGGGTCTGAAGATGCCAAATCTATTTTATTTAACACTGGAATAATTTCATGATCACTATCTATAGCTTTATATACATTTGCTAAAGTCTGTGCTTCAACTCCTTGGCTACTATCTACAACAAGCAATGAACCTTCACAAGCAGCTAAACTTCTACTAACTTCATATGAAAAATCCACATGTCCTGGAGTATCCATTAAATTTAAATAATATATTTGTCCATTTTTAGCTTTGTATACTAATCTTACAGTTTGTGCTTTAATCGTAATTCCACGTTCCCTTTCAATATCCATAGAATCAAGTACTTGATCTTTCATTTCCCGTTTATCCAACCCATTACATTCCTCTATTAATCGATCAGCTAACGTAGATTTACCATGATCAATATGAGCTATTATAGCAAAATTTCTTATATTAGTTTCATCCATACAATTCATCCTCACATTCTTATATAGCTCTATAACTTACTACACTTTAAAGTAATAATCTCAAAAGTAACAGGGATATTAACTTTATCTATTGAAAAATATTGTTTATAATTTTCAAAAACCTTTCTAATAACAGTCCTACTCAAAGGATATTTATTCCTATTATACAATACATTACCTTCCCCCATATTTCTTAAATCTTTAAATAAAGTATATATATCATCATACTCTACCTCAATAGTATTAACATCTACTACAATATCAGAATATCCAGTTTTTTGTAATAAAGAAACAATATCTTGAACACCAATAAAAGGCAAAATTCTAGGTGCAACACCAAAATCCATTTCTGCCCTAATTATTGAATGTTTTAGTTCATAAAGAGTTTTACTCCCAAACAACGCAGCAAGAAAAATTCCTTTGCGTTTCATAATATTATATATATTTAACAATATATTAAACAAATTATTGACATTATGTAATGATACATTGCTAACAACAATATCAAAAACATTACTACAAAAAGGTAATGCTTCTTCATCAGCCACTACCTTATAATTACCTTGTGCATTACACAATATACAAGATGATAGATCACACTGAATTATTTGATCATGAGAAGATACTACTTTTCTTAGCAATAAATCTTCACTAAAAGTATTACTCCTAACACCAATATTTAAAATTAACCCACTAGTTAGTGAAAAAAAACTAAGCTTATCTAATAAAAGATCACTAATCTCAGAGAATACAAAATTATTATTCTTATTGTAAGATAGCCTTTCCCTATAAAGCCTTACAAGACTACGATCAAAAATAAGCATAAATCTTTATAGGTATAGCAAACTTAATTAAAAAAACCTAGGCTTTCTAGGGACACCATGATCATTTCTACTATTACTGAATGAACGATTATTATTTCCAAAGTCATTTGAATGTAAATCTTCACGATAATAATTAGATCCATTACTATTGCGACGTGATGATCTACTACCACCACTACGCCTTTTTTCATGACTACCATGTCTATTGCCACTATAGCCTTCTTTAAACCCACTGCCACTACTAGAAGTACCAGATGATGAATCATCAGAAAAACTACTTTTTCTTACATTATAAAGTTCACCATCTATAGGCTCTCCAGTTTCTTGATCTACCCTACGCATAGACAATTGAACATGTTCACGATCTATACCAATAACCAATACCTTTACTTTATCATTTACAGAAATTACGCTACCTACCGCACTAATATGTTCATTCCTTATTTCACTAATATGTATCAAGCCTCTCTTACCACCTAAGAAGCTAACAAAAGCACCAAACTTCACAATTTCAACAACAGTCCCTTCAAAAACCTTACCTATCTCTGGCTCAGTTACAATATCCATTATCATACTTTTAGCATATTCTACTGCTTCATTATTAATAGCATATATCATAACAGTGCCATCTTGTATTATTTCAATCTTTGCACCTGTTTTCTCACAGATATCACGTATATTTTTTCCTCCACTACCTATCACATTACGAATTTTATCCTTATTTATAAAAATAGACTCTATTCTGGGAGCATGGTTTTTTATACTATCACGAGATTCTTGTATCACCGCATTCATCTTACTTAAAATATGGATCCTACCATCTTTAGCTTGAAGTAATGCTCTTTCAATCACATCAACACTAATACCAGATATTTTCATATCCATTTGCAAAGCAGTAACACCTGCAGCAGTACCAGCTACTTTGAAATCCATATCGCCAAGGTAATCTTCATCACCTAATATATCTGATAATATTATAAATTTATCACCTTCTTTAATAAGTCCCATTGCAATACCAGCAACAGGAGATTTTATCGGTACACCAGTATCCATTAAAGCCAAAGATGCACCACAAACAGTAGCCATTGAAGAAGAACCATCTGATTCAGTAATTTCAGAAACTACTCTAATAGTATATGGAAAATCTGATTTTTCAGGTAATACATAACGAATTGCTCTCCAAGCAAGTTTACCATGACCTATCTCTCTTCTACCAGGAGCACGCAAAGCTGCCGATTCACCTACTGCATAGGGAGGAAAATTATAATGCAATAAAAAATTCTCTCTTCTATCACCATCTAAATCATCAACTATTTGCTCATCTTGAGGTGTACCTAGTGCAGTAACAACCAATGCCTGAGTATTACCTCTAGTAAACAAAGCAGAACCATGAGCTTTAGGTAATACATCTACCTCAATTTCTATATTACGTATTTCATCAAACGCACGGCCATCTATTCTAGAAGAAGTTTCTATAATTTGAGACCTTACTAATGACCTTTCAAAGGATTTTAACGCACTAACTATATCTTGATTATCACATTCCACATTATCAACACTACACTTCTCTGCAAAATCAGAAAGTACTTTATCTCTTAATTCTTCTAATTTCAGTACTCTTTCTTTCTTTACAGTATTTGCATATGCTAAACTAAAATCCTGTTTATAAGAAGATTCTATATAATTTACAATTGGACCAATATCATGAGGAATAAATTCAATAGGTTGTACACCTTTCTCTTCACTAAATTCTTTAATCAAATTAATAACTTCTTGACAATTCTGATGCCCAAATGTAATCGCTCTTAACATTTGAGATTCAGATAATTCAGAAGCTTCAGATTCAACCATTAAAACAGAGTCTTCATTACCTGACAAAAATAAATCCAAAGAACTGCATAACATATCATCAGCAGATGCATTTAATAAATATTTATCTTCAGACGGTAAATAACCAATTCTTACACCAGCTACTAAACCATTAAAAGGAACACCAGATATAGATAAAGCTGCAGTTGCACCAATTAGTGCAGTAACTTCAGGAGGAGTAACTGTGTCATATGAAAGTAAATTACATACTATACTAACCTCATCGTAAAACCCAGAAGGAAATAGAGGCCTTATACTTCTATCAATTAAACGAGAGATTAAAGTCTCTCTATCAGATGGTTTCCCTTCTCTTTTTAAAAAACCACCGGGAATTTTACCTACAGCATAACTTTTTGCAACAAACTGTACAGTCAAAGGCAGAAAATCTACTGGCTCTTTAGTTTTACCTGTTACTACAGTTGCTAAAACTGTAGTACCAGCATAATTTACCATCACAGCACCATTAGCTTGTCTTGCTATCTTACCACTCTCTAAAATTAAGGTCTTCCCCCCCCATTCTGTAGATTTTCTTATCAAATTAAACATACACAATTTCCTACTTCTTTACTTTTTACAATATTAAATCAGTGAAAAATATCCCTGATACCTAATCTTTTTATTAATGCTAAATATTGATCATCACCATATTTCTTTTTAATATACTGCAACCCATTACGTCTTCTATAAACCAATACCATTAAACCACGTCTACAATGGAAATCTTTTTTATGAGTTTTAAGATGCTCAGTCAAGTTACGTATTCTCTCTGATAAAATTGCACATTGTACAAAAGAAGAACCAGTATCACCTTTCTTAAGGCAATATTCACTTATTAATTCAGATTTTTTCTCACGTGTAATTGACATATTAAAATACCAAATCTCTAACATTAAAAATACGTACTGGCATTACAACACCATTAACTATACTACAAATTGCCACTGGCACATTATCCGTACTGACATAACAGATACCACAATTCCTTATTACACACAAGTTATTTAACTCAATATTTTGACCATTTTTAAGCTTTTTTATCTCAACTTCAGAAAAAAAGTTATTAAGATGTTTAATATCTTGTAAAACATACCACAAAGGTAACAAGTAACTACTTTTACAATTAGAATATAATGCCTTTAACATTTCTAAAGTAATGGCATTTTTTTTTCTAAAACAACCTACTCTTACTCTTTGTAATTTTGCAACATACCCCAAACATCCTAACTTTATCCCCAAATCCCTTGCTATAGAACGAACATATACACCTTTTCTACACGATAAATAAAAATCCGATCTATTATTTTCCACATCAAATGATAATAACTTTAATTCTAAGACATCAACAAATCTAGAACTCAAATTTACATATTGACCATTTCTAGCTAATTCAAAAGCTCTTACACCATTTACATGCACTGCTGAAAAACTAGGAGGCACTTGTTTCAACAACCCTATAAAATCTGGTATTATTTTTTTTATATCTTCTACACAAGGTATTACATCACTTTTATTTATTATTTCTCCTTCTGCATCATCTGTTGTTCTTTGTTCACCCCACTGCACTGTAAACAAATAAGATTTTATCACATCAATAGCATAAGGCATAACCTTTGTAGCCTCACCAATAGCAATAGGCAAAACACCAGAAGCTAAAGGATCTAAAGTACCAGCATGACCAGCTTTTTTAACATTCAAAAATTTTTTTACTAAATTAACTGCATAAGCAGAACTCATACCACATGGCTTATCTAAATTTACCCAACCATACATATAAATAACTATAAAAAACTTACATACTCACAATCAATAAACCAGGGAAACACAAATAGCAAACAGTAGTATTATACTTACAAACTATTATTAATGATAAAAAGAAAAATGTATAAGGTTATTTTATAATAAAATAATACATTAAAAATTCAGTATATTAAGCTAATATCTTGATTTGAAATATTAGCATAATACAATGTATAATATATTCACATCCTAATTCAATATTATTTCAGTATAACACTAAAATTGTATAAAAAATTACTTATTAATAGATAATTACAGATTTTTAAAGAAAGATATTTAACTTTAATATTATTAAAATACACATATTAATAAAGCATTCTATACTAAACACTTAAAACTCTATATGAAATTTAGCCATATAAATTATGGCAAATAATCAGTCTGTTAAGCAGATAACTTCATTTTTATATTAAATTATATAAAAACGCAATTGCAACAAATGAAATCATCTATATACAACAAAATTCGATGCTTTTGACAATTTTATAGTCATTACTTAAATTATCAAAAATTTGTTTACAGATCTCAAATTAAATTATATAGCTATTAATAATAGCACCCTTAGCTCAGCTGGATAGAGTTTTTGACTACGGATCAAAAGGTCGGGCGTTCGAATCGCTCAGGGTGCGCTGTTTTTACTCATTTTAACTATGATCTTCGCAGAAAATTTTATATATTGGATTCCCATCACTAAGAATAAAAAAATAAATTCAATTCCCACAGTAATATCCTACATAAACCCTCAAAGCTAAGCTATGTATTCATTATAAAAAACGAAAACTATTCTTTACTATAACTATATGCTATTATCAATTAACTTACTAAACCACAAAAGATTATGGCTATTATGACAATTAACACATCAGGTCCTATATGTTCTGTAGCTATAATTAGTGAAAATCAAGTCATACATTATGAAGAAAGTACATCTCACAATCAACATTCAGAATCTTTATTTAAACTTATTCATACACTGTTTGATAAATCACAGAACTCATACAGTACTATCTCAGACATTGGTGTAGTGGTAGGTCCAGGAAGTTTCACAGGTATTAGAGTTGGAATAGCAGCCGCTCAAGGAATACACATTGCATCAAATATTACGCTACACGGCATTAGCAATTTAGAGATGCAGGCATATTTAATAGCACAAACAAATAAAAATGAAAATATACTTTCAGTAGTTGAAGTATCTAATAATAAATTCTACTATCAAACTTTTAATCATCAACTTATTCCAACAAGCAAGATACAATTGTTAGACAAAAACCTTAAATGTAACACCCATAAACATTATACACAATCTATCACTGCACCTGATTTTAATGCAAAAACAGCTGCATTAATATTAGCATATAAATTACAAAATAACTTACCTACATTAAGTACAAGTCCTATATATTTTAATACAATATAACTTCTACATTCTCACATTAATATACTCATATTTATCAATAAGGTATCTACTCAAATTACTATTGAAGTAATATGATTATGGACTGAATAAGAAACATTTAAAAATTATCAGTTAAATTTATAAATTTTTTAATAAAATACATATATTGGTATATGAAAACATTTGCATGAGATTTTTTGTCTGATATATTAAACACATTTAATACTTTACGTGTGTATATAAAATGAAATCCAAAGGCCTTTTCGTAAAACCATTACTAATAATTTTAGTGTGTTCTTTAGTATTTATAGCATTTGGAACATCGTTTTTTCCTGGAAATTTTAACAATGATAAATATGTAGCAAAGATTGGTCATGAGAAATTATTACTACAGGATTACACAAATGCTTACCACGATGAGCTAAGGTACATACAGCAAATACTTAATCGTCCACTAACAGAAGAGCAAATTGCTCAATTCAATATTAAACTCTCTGTATTAAATAAACTAATTGAAAACAAAGTATTAACAAAATTTACTGACTCATTAAATCTTAAAGTAGGAGAAAAAAGTATATTAAGTCATATTAAAAGCATAAAGTTCTTCCAAGATGAAAATGGAAATTTTGATAAAACAAAGTTCAATATAGGGTTATCAAATGCAGGACTAACAGAAAGGTTATATATAAACAAATTAGAAAAAGCATTCCCTGTAGCGATGTTAATGAGTTGCTTATTTAGCGGAACACAAAATACTTACATTAAGTATCATCCAGAATTAATAAAGCAAATTTTACAAAATCTGCATCAAGTACGCACTATAGATCTAATAGAAATATCACCATCAACAAATGATATCTCTGTTCCAAGTCTCGATGAGTTGAAAAAGCTATATGAAGAAAAACGCAAAAGTGGTAATCTTACGTTCCCAGAGAATAGAGTCATAGAGTATCTAACAATTAACCACGAAAATTTCATCAATCAAATAAATGTAACACAAGAAGAGATAGATAATGAAATAAAAACTGAAGAATTAGATGAACAAAGAGACATACTAAACTTAGTGTTTAGTACTAAAAATGAAGCTGAATCTGCATTAAAAGCATTAAATGAAGGCACAGATTTCAATGATGTAGTTACAAATATTGCACATACCACTATAGATAATATCACATTAAACAACATTGTAAAAAATACACTTCCTAATGATATAAGGGATAAAGTATTTTCTTTAAAAGAAGGAGATATAAGCCCTATATTACATAGCATGTTTGGATGGCACATTATAAAAATAAAAAACATTCACAAAATATCCACTGAAGACTTACAAGAACTAAGAGAAAAAATTGCTCAAAATATTAAAAAGAAAAAAGCGACTAGTCTCTTAACTACAGAGATTCAATCCATAAATGATAAAATTAACAACGGTACATCTATCAATGAAATAGCAAAATTATATAACTTATCTATAAAAACAATCAATACAGATATTTCAGGCAAAGATCCACTTGGAAACAAAATAAAAATGTCAGAATCAAATGCTGATGCAATAATTTTAGCTGCATTTTCAACACAATTAAATAAACCATCTAATTTCACTGATAATGATGATTATTTTTTTAGTGTAAATGTTACTAAAGTAGAGCCATCAAGAGAAAAAACTTTTGATGAAAGCAAAGAACAATTAGTATATGAATGGCAAAATGATTTAAAATCTCAAAAGTTATCTAAGTTAACACAAGAAGTTGTAGTCAAGCTTAAATCAGGAATAGATATACACAACATTGATGGTGTATTACTGAATTCAAATCAAATGGTTTATAGAAATAGTGTAGCTGCAGTCGACAACCCTGGTCAAAATTACCCGACTGATCTTGTAGATGAAATTTTTAATCTTAAAAAAGGAGAAATCAGCAAGAGTTACCAAAGTACAACAAATTCTTCAGAACAAAAAATGTTGATAGCAGTATTAAAAGACATTAAAAATGCTGATCAAATAAGCAATGCAGATTTTAAAAATATTCAGGAGAGAATTGCAAATGACAATTTAGAATCACTCAAAAATCAACTTATAACATATTTAACAAAAAAATATTCTGTTAAAATAAATCAGCATTTAATTGACAATGTGCGTTAGTCGTAATTTTTAGTCAAATGCTATTTAAAGAACAATATAACTAAGGTATTTATCATCAGTTGATATAACTTTTTTGTATAAGCACTAACACATACATTTTAAATATTTAGCAAGTATTGTAATTGCAAAGATATTCAAATTCATAGAACATTATTAGGTAGTACTTAAACCGTTAAGTTATATACAAAAGATGAGTATAGTTAAAAGTTTATGTAGATGCTAAAAGTATTAATATTAGCACTCGTAGATGTAGGTAAGAGTAATGAAAAGAATTAGAGTCAATGAACAAAATTTCCAGATTCAACAGCATATTACGTAATACTAAAAGTACTAATAATAAATAAATGACTTGAAATTAAATAACGTACAACATTATCAATTCCTTTTTATATAATTAATTAACATTATACTTTTTCTACAATTGATAATGCACTTGCATAAGAATTTGTAGAAAAATATTTTTACAAATAGGAGTTATCAATAAAACAAGTATAATATAGTTAACTCAACACATTAACTTCTTTAAAAATTTTATTGAAAGCATCATTAGAAAGTTATGTAAACAAATGTCTATTATCAAATCAACAAAATACTACAGAATTACTATATTTCCTTCTATATTACAATTCTATACTACAACTCTGCAAAAGCCGATAACGCATTGACAGTAAAAAACATCGAGTATTTGTAAAATCATATTAATAAATACAATTACATAAATCTGCTCAATAACTACAGATATCCAATACACAAGGTTCTATTACTAAATAATTTTCATGTCACATACACTATAATGTAATTAAGCTACATAACTACAACTCATAACACTTTGATCTGAGATTAACCTTACAATCTAATATTAATTTATTCAGACTACAATAACTTATTACATGCATCTAAAATACGGTCACAAGCCTTAGACAAGTGTTCAGTAGAAGTAGCATAAGATATTCTGAAAAACCCTTGTACTCCAAAAGCTTCACCTGGAACTGTAGCAACATTATAATCTTCCAATAAATATCTAGTAAAATCCATACCACTACTTATAACAAAACCATTTTTTGTACTTTTACCCATCAATCCCTTACAGGAAACAAACACATAAAATGCACCTTGAGGTTTTTGTGCACATAGCACTGAAGTATTACTCACCATATCCATCATCATATCACGACGTTTTGCAAATACTTCATTCCTTTCCTTTAGAAATTCCTGATCTCCAGTTAAAGCATGTACTGAAGCAAACTGTGCAATACTATTAGGATTAGTTGTACTTTGTGATTGTATAACAGAAATTGCACTAATAACTTTTGAATCACCAGCTACATACCCAATTCGCCACCCAGTCATTGCATAAGCTTTTGATACACCATTAACTGTAAATACTCTATCATATAAACGTGGTTCTACTTGTGCAATAGTAAAGAACTCAAAATCATCATATACTATCTTTGAATATATATCATCAGTCATAATATATACATTTGGATATTTCAGTAAAACTTCAGCTATACCTTGCAACTCTTCATATGTATACATTAACCCTGTAGGATTATTTGGAGAATTAATAATCAGCCATTTAGTTTTTTCAGTAATCACAGATTCTAGCAAATCAGGAGTTAATTTAAATGTTTCACCGCAATCAACAACTACAGGATTCCCACCAGATATTTTTACTACATCTGGATAAGATACCCAATATGGAGCTGGTATTATTACTTCATCACCATCATTTATAGTAGCCATTAATAAATTATAGATGCATTGCTTAGCCCCACTTCCTACAGAAATTTGATTAACATCATAAGTTAAATTATGATCCTGTTTAAACCTATCAACAATTGCTTTTTTCAACTCAATAATTCCATCAACTGCTGTATACTTAGTTTTACCAGCATTAATCGCATCAATGGCTGCTTGCTTAACGTGTTGTAGTGTATCAAAATCAGGTTCACCAGCACTTAAAGAAATTACATCTACCCCAGACATCTTTAATTTGTGTGCCTGACTTGCAATTTCAAGTGTAGGTGAAGGTTTAATACAACCCATCCTTTCAGCTATAAGCGACATAATTACCCTAATATTTTCTACATAAACAAATTCATTCTAGTATAGCTCAATTAATATTCAACATTATTTGTAATATATATATTACAATAACGTTTCACCCATTACCATACAAAGCTTTTCTAAAAACAAATAAAAAATTAAATAAATATACTAAATCTTATCAAAATAGTAAATAATAATATAAGATCATTCATTCAAAAATGACACTCATATCATAACTTCGCCAAAAATTTGAGAATAAATACTAAACATCACAAAAATGTAACAGTTCTATGAACAGTATTTAAAAAATACAAAGCTCCATATTGTACAACAAGTGATTAATAAAATATAATTACAAAATCATTTAATTATAGTATTAAGTACTATAAGATCGTTGTTAATTTTAACTAACTAGGTAATTTTATGAATCTCATAACAAAACAAGCCATTGACTTTACAGCAAAAGCAGTCATGCCAGATGACAAAATTTGTGAATTAAATTTAAAAGAATATGTTAATGGTAAGTGTGCTATTTTAGTCTTTTATCCAAGAGATTTTACATTTGTATGTCCAACAGAAATTATATCTTTACATAATAGAATACCTCAGTTTATGGAAAAAAACACTGAAATCATTGGTATTAGCACAGACTCCGAATTTTGTCATAGTCACTGGCGTAATGTTAGTGTAAATAAAGGTGGAATTGACAAAATTAGCTTCCCATTAATTGCTGATGATTCACACTTTATTTCAAGTAGTTATGGCGTATTACATAATAACAGCATAGCACTAAGAGCAACTTTTGTAATCGATGATAAATTCATAGTACGTCATCAGTCAATCAATGATCTTCCTATAGGTAGAAATGTAGATGAACTTTTAAGAATCATTGATGCAATAAAGCATCACCAAATCCATGGAGAAGTATGCCCGGCTGGATGGATGATAGGAGACCCAGCAATGGAAGCATCACAACACGGCATAGAAGATTACTTAACATCACACATAGACAATTTAGAAAAAAGCACTATGGATAAATAAATGATACATACACATAATACAAAAGTTTTAATAATAGGATCTGGAGCAGCAGGCTGTACTGCTGCCATATACGCTGCTCGTGCTAATTTAGAACCTATACTAATAACAGGAATGTGTCCTGGAGGACAACTCACAATTACCACAGATGTTGAAAATTTTCCAGGATTTGCACATGCAGTACAAGGACCAGATTTAATGGAACAGATGAAACAACAAGCACATAACTCAGGTGCTAAGGTTATATCTGATGAAATCAAAGAAATACACACAGATGTATACCCTTTTAGATGCATAGGGATATTTGGTGACCAATATATTGCAGAAAGTATTATAATTGCAACAGGAGCACAAGCAAAGTGGCTTAATATAAAAAGCGAAGAAACTTTTAAAGGCAGAGGTGTTTCTGCATGTGCCACATGTGATGGCACATTTTTTACGGGAAGTGACGTTGCTGTAATAGGAGGAGGCAATACAGCTGTTGAAGAAGCATTATATCTAACAAGGCATGCAACAAAAGTATTTTTAGTACATAGAAGGGATAAATTACGAGCTGAACCCATAATGCAGGAGAGACTATTTAATAATAACAAGATACAAGTTATATGGGATAGTGTCGTAGAAGAAATACTTGGAAATCATGAAAATGGTACTGTGGAAGCTGTAGAATTAAAATCTGTCAAAACTGGACAACTTACTACTATCAAAGTAAAAGGAGTATTTATCGCGATAGGACACACACCAAATACACAAATACTAAAAAATAAAGATAATAGTAGTATAGTAGATTTAGATCAAGAAGGATATATAATAACTAAACCTGGCAGTACAATAACTAGTTATCCTGGTATTTTTGCTGCAGGTGATGTACAAGATAAAATATACAGACAAGCTGTTGTCGCTGCAGGTTCTGGGTGTATGGCTGCATTAGAAGCTGCAAAATTTTTATCAGAACATACCATGCATCCAAATTAACAAATACACAACTAATGTAAAAGTTTGATTATTACTTAAAAATATAAAGTTTTTTACATTATAAAGTACAGGTATAAATATTACAAAATATTGATATTTTTCAATGATGTAGTGCAAACTTTATTTAAAATAAGTTTTTAACTCATTACTAGAAGCTATAAAATCTTCATAGTATATAGATATGTTTTTATGTTAAATATCTTCCAACTGATATAGAAATTTTACCTTCATTACATCATAACTATACTTTCTTGTTAAAAATTAAGAGTTTAAACATAAAACATCTGTATAAACTTCAAGAATAACAATCAGTGACACAACATTTTATAATATAGAAATATTAAACTTTCTTAGAATAAGTCCTTGGTTAGATAGAAGTTATAAGACTTTACTAGAACATAATGTGCTTTTGTATCATGAATATTTACCTATAATACTGAATCTTATTACACTACTACTTCTCAAAACTTAATAATTTGTAATACAAAGCATACATATAATCTTCTTATAATAAAACACTAGAACTTTGCAACATGTGATACAAATACTAAACTTACTTTTAAGTAAAACCTGAAATTACCACTAAATTAGACTATAAAGTATACTAGAATATACTATGTTTTAAACAAACAAATATACAGTTAATGTAGAGCTACTAAGACTAGTACATTTCTAGATAAATAATAGCTTATATGTCAAAATAGTATAAGTACTTACGGGTTCCATTGCACAATATAAAAATTTACAAGAAAAATATTATTCATAAATAAACATATACCTTCACATTTACTTTCGACAATGTAAAAAAGCTGCTTAGTTCTTTTTAATACAACTGTAAAATCAACTTTTCTAAAATACAAAATGTTTTTAAGTACATTACTAAAGGTTTTGCAGTGTAATTTTACATAACCACATAAAGTTTAAATAAGAAAGATACAATAACCTATTTCTCAAATATTGATCAGTTTCAGAAGCATTACAAATTAATAACACAATACTGCCATTTCTAATAAATTTAATATATCTCACATTATTCTAATTATAGCTATAATTATATAAGACATACTATTGAACAAAGCTTATGTGAAGCTATATTAACATCATTGCTTATCTGTTAAACCTAGTTAAAAATTACTAGTTATTATACTAGAAAATCATGATTTTCAATAACTTATTACAATTTTGCTCAAAAAAAACAATGCATCTGTAATTATCAGAGGATTGAGGGCTGTTTCTGATTTTGATTATGAATTTCAAATGAGTTGGGTAAATTACAAGTTTACTTCTCAAACTGAAAACATATTTTTTTCAGCATTAGAAAATATTTAAATATCTAATCTTTAAAATGGCACACCACTAAACAACTTAATACTTTTACCATATCATATTATAAGTGAGACATTTCCATTTACTTAAAAAAAAGTAATGAATAACAAAATATTAATTAGAATTCTGATAGAAATTCTTTAAATATTTTTGCACACTTACAGGAACAAAAACACTAATATCTCCATTAAGACGTGCTATCTCCTTAACAAAACTTGAAGAAATAAATTGAGTATCCTCTGAGGCTGGCAAAAATATAGTTTCTATTTTAGGAGTAAGCTTGTAATTTACCCAACTCATTTGAAATTCATAATCAAAATCAGAAACAGCCCTCAATCCTCTGATAATTACAGATGCATTGTTTTCCTGAGCAAAATATACCAGCAAACCATCGAAAATTATAGTTTCTACTGCTATACCTAATAATTGTATTTCATGTTGTATTAATTCTGCACGAACTTCAGCAGAAAAAATTGTATTTTTCACACAATTCCTAGCAACACCTATTATTAATCTATCAACCAAGTTATAAGCTCGCTTTATAATGTCAATATGACCAAAAGTAATTGGATCAAAAGTACCAGGATATATACCTACTTTCACATCAAATTATTAGTTTTATAAAATCACATTGTATCACAATCCTTGCATCAATTTAAGATTATATTTTCACTTGAATAACTAATATTTATAACGTATAATTCATGAACTTATGTTAATTTATAGACTTGTATTAGCATATCATAGATGTCACTTTTTATAGTACAACTGTATGCTGGCTTGATAGCTCAGTCGGTAGAGCAAAGGACTGAAAATCCTTGTGTCGTTGGTTCGATTCCAACTCAAGCCACTTGTCACACACTCCCTATGTTCAGAGTTTAGTTAAGTCTTTGTGGCATGTTATTTATAAACTAATAAGTTATTATTTTATGGGGACTCAATGCGTTATTTTGTATTAATATTATTCTTTTTATTTTCCACATCAGCAATTGGATTAGAAGTAGCATCAAATAAAATGATTGTCGGACTAGTACGCACAGAAAAAGAAACTTACCCTGAAGAATGGACGTTTTCAAATAACATTGCAGAAATGTTAGAAAAATTAGGAGCAGAAGTTATATTATTTGACTACAATACAATCTTAGATTTTAAAAAAATAAAAAACGAATCGCTAGAAGAAGCTAAAAATGATATTTCACTCCTTGCAAAAATAGAATCAGATAAAATTCAAGACGCTGTTCACAACTTTATCAAAGAGAATAAGATTAATAGAATATTTATTCCAGGAAACTATTATAATGTAGACACTGAACCTTATCCACCAACTCCAAACAGGCAACTTGTCACCAATGCAATAGTAAAAATTGTAGAAAGCAACCCAAAAATTCACTTGATAGGGGTGTGTGGAGGACTACAAGGTATAATGCATGCAGTTGGTGTAGAAGTAATCCGTGTAAAAAAGATCGTTACATCTAAAGAAGCTGTAGAAGCACATTCAATTTCAATGCCAGACCCACACAGAAAGAACGTCGGTCTTCACAGATTACGAGTCGCACCTGGAAGTAGGTTATCAAGTATTGTCTCTAAATATGTTAAGCCAGACGACAATGGATGGATTGCAATATACTTCCCAGATGCACATGGAGGTGTAGTAAATAACAGTCAAGAGAATATCAAAAAAATAGAATCTCTTGGATATAAAATAGTAGGATTCTCTGATGACGGTATTATAGAAGCAATTGAAGATAAACACGGAAATATTTTATTTCAAGACCATCCTGAAGCTTTAGCAATTAACGCAATAAAAGGATCTGAAGAGGATGTTAAAGATGATAATGATGTCAAAAAACGCCAAGCAACATTATCAGCAATTGCAATTATAAATGATTTCCTTTATAGAAACTAATAATAGTTGCAAATACATCTATACATTTTTCAGTTCTGTAAGTGCATGTACAAAATTAAGTACACACACTACGTCGTTAATGTACTACTAGCTATAATGAGTAACATGCTATGTACAGTTTGTAAGTATACTAATGCATTTCTAGTGGATCCACACATCAAAAATCATTTAGGTAGTATTAGCAACAAAAACTAAGAGCTTTAATATGTTATGCTTAGTTTATAATACCCTTTGTATTTTTTAACTCTGTAAAAACAGGCATAGATTATGTAAAAATTAAAAATATTATGTAGTATAATACTATTAGCTGCAAAAAACCAACTCTAATGTGATAGTTTGTGATATACTCACGTATTTTTAGTTTCATAGGCATAAGTACAATATAGACTTACATTATGTTAATGTACCTACTATTAGTATAAAACTAAATATAATATACGATGCCCAGTCCTACAATTTTTATTACATAACCATAAACACAAAATATTTAATGCACAAAATATTACTTAGCGTTCCAACTAGCCACAAAAACTTAAAACATAAGATATTACTTTATAGGTACAAATATAAGCATTACAAAAATGATGTTACTAGTCAGAAAAACTCATCTAATACGTGATACCTAGTCCTACAATTTTAATTACATAATCAATAAACACAGAATATTTAGTGTACAAAATATTATACTAATATATTCCTTTAACAGATCCAATATACTTAGTCTGCAAGTACACTAATGTATTGTCTAATTCATAAATATAAGCATACATCATATCAGCATTCAACATACTAGTTACATATTATAAGAGTTATTACCACTTGTGAAAAAAACAAGTAGGATTTTTATTTGCTGTGTAGAAAGTTATAAACCTTGTAATAACTTCTTCTATAAATAATTTAAGAATAAAATTACTATTCTAGCATTATTTAACAAATATCATAGCCATAGAGTGCCAACAGTATTGATTTTATTATATTCACCTATCAACTTGAAAAAAACAAAGACACTCAATTCATTATTACCTAACATTGACTATCACAATTGACTATTGAAAATATATATGATATCTGTGCTACAATTTATATTTAACCAATATTTTTAATGCGTTTATCAAACTACTATATACCAACATTAAAAGAAACACCATCTGATGTGTTAGTAGTATCACATAAGTATTCAATACGTGCAGGGCTCATTAAGCAAATTGCTTCAGGAATATACACTTGGCTCCCACTAGGCCTCAGAGTATTAAGAAATATAGAAAACATTGTTAGAGAAGAGATGGATAAGTCAGGAGCTCTAGAAGTGCTGATGCCATTGATACAACCAGCAAGTTTGTGGAAAGAGTCAGGTAGATATGATGACTATGGATCTGAAATGCTGCGTATTACAGACAGAAATCAAAGAGAAATGCTTTTTGGACCAACTCATGAAGAGGTCATTACTGATACATTAAGAACAACATTAACAAGCCACAAAAATCTACCGCTCACTCTATATCAAATACAATGGAAATTTCGTGATGAACTACGTCCAAGGTACGGTATAATGAGATGTAGAGAATTTCTAATGAAAGACGCATATAGCTTTGACAAAGATTTAAGTGGTGCTATCTTAACATATAATTTAATGTTCAAAACTTATATAAAAATTTTTAGAAAGCTAGGGTTAACTCCAATAGCAGTCAAAGCAGAATCAGGTCCAATAGGTGGAAATTTAAGTCATGAGTTTCACGTATTAGCAAACTCTGGAGAAAGCACTCTATACTATGATCAAGAAATTATAGAGTTAATGAATAGTGATAATATTGACATTGAAAGAATAAAAAATACTTATACTGCAGCAGATGACATGTATGATCCTCAAACTTGCCCTATTCCATCAAATAAGATCAAAATAAGCAAAGGCATAGAGATAGGACATATTTTCTATCTTGGAGATAAATATTCAAAACCAATGAATGCAAATTTTTGTGATAACAATGATTACAAACCTCTGCAAATGGGCTGCTATGGTATAGGAATATCAAGGTTAGTAGCAGCAATAATTGAAGTTTTCCATGATAATAAAGGCATTACATGGCCAGAGGAAATATCACCTTTTAAATTCTATTTAGTTAACTTATATCCATCAAATGATAAATGCATAAAAGTTGCAGAAAATTTACACATACAATTACATGATGATGTATTATATGACGATACAGATGACAGTCCTGGAATAAAATTAACAAGAACAGATTTATTAGGTATGCCATGGCAAATTATAATTGGCAAATCAACAGTAGAACAAGATCTTATTGAAGTAAGGAATAGATTAAATAAGGACAAATTTTTAATCTCTGTAGAGCAATTTTTAAAAAAATTTAAGAAATGATACTAGGCATTGGTACAGATATTGTTTATATTCCACGTATATCAAGTCTGTGGAAAAAGTTTGGTACTAAATTTCTTACTCGTGTGTTTAACCAGAAAGAAATAGAAGATAGTAATAAATACACAAATTTTGATGCACAAGTAAGACACTTCGCAAAACGCTTTGCAGCAAAGGAAGCCTATGTTAAAGCTCTAGGAACAGGTTTTGGTCAATCTATCAAAATGTCAGACATTGTAATATCAAACAATTCACACGGGAAACCGCAAATCACTGTCAGTAATAGTAATCCAATACACAAAATCGAGTTATCAATCAGTGATGAAAAAGACTATGCTATTGCCTTTATAGTTATATACAATGCATAATAAAGCCATGAAGAAACACAGGTATCAAATCAATATAATACAATAAAAAAAGCACCATACTATAAGTCATCAGTATTGCTTAGCAAATACTATGATGATATTAAACTTCTAGTACTTACTTATTATTATAAATAAATTGTGGATTTGAAGAATAAAGCAATTAAACTCACTGTTGTTTAACAATGCTAACCATAATTGACTATTGAAAATATATAAGATACCTAGCTGAAATTTTATTCAATCAATACCTTTAACATATTTAACAAACTACTACAACTAACATTAAGAGAAATATCAACTGACTTATCAGGAGTACCACATCAATGCCAAGTTGTAGAATTTAAAAAACATGTATTATGTAATACATATCATGTTTTATCATAATTAATCATTATATTAGAATAACTGAAGACACAAATACACCAATGAACTTTTCAATACAATGAATAGTGTTATGTAATGTTTTTTTATATATAAAACAAGCACAGTATAAAAAATTATTGTATCTGAAAATATAAAGATGCAATATTAGTTCAGCAAAACTTGAAGGAATATTTTACAAAATTAAATTCATATTTAATTGCAAGTCATGGTTAAAATACTTAATCAATTATTCCACAAATAACTGACAACTCTATAAGTAAAATCCATACTAACAGATAAACATTTAGAAAAGCAAAAAATAAGCTTTTCTATTTAACATTAAAAAAAATGTTTTTTATTACTTAACACATTTAAAATATATGAAACTTCATTCTCATAAAATCATTACCCATCCTGTAAGTAAAACTCTATACAAAACAACAAGTATTCAGAAATACAACAAAGTAAAATTTTCTATGCCATATTAAAAAAATTCATAAAATATATTCCAGTAATACCATACACTAAAACATATGAACCTTAATTATTACATAAATCACTGATCATTCCATAAGTAAAAACTTCACATTAACAGATAAACATCTAGAAAAGCAAAAAATAAGCTTTTCTATTTAACATTAAAAAAATGTTTTTTATTACTTAACACATTTAAAATATATGAAACTTCATTCTCATAAAATCATTACCCATCCTGTA
>NZ_QOHL01000052.1:0-1399 GCF_004181775.1 Ehrlichia minasensis | reverse complement strand
TGCACCTTAATTTTGTAGAACCACATTTATTTTATACAAACATCTATCTTTGCTGTCCTTTATCTTCACCAACATTAGAACTATTTATCATCCTATCATATATTTCAGCATATGCACTTATCTCTTCCTCACAAGCCGCTATACTCATTTTATCCACCAGCATACACAACTGCATAGATATATTCTGCATGACAACATGAAAACCCATACTACCAGAAGCAACAGCATGTTCAACTTGACCAGCAAAGTGTTCAGAACATTGTTGCAAAAGTACCGGTGGAAAATCTATATCACATATTCGTATTGTATTAGCATTATTAAAAACTACACCATATACATTGCTAAACTGCATAAACAATGAAAAACATTTCCTTCCAAGAACTCCTCTCTTAAGGTTACTCGATTTCATATTATCAATTATTTCTTCAATGTTAGCCTCAACTGGGAGTCCTGCAAAATTTGCATAATTTGAATACATACAACCAAACATAATACAAAGATTTACTATTGCAAAATCCAATACTTCCTCAGAAGTTCCAGAAACACATAACCTCATATTGACAAGCCGACATAACAGAGACAGTAATCTTCGAAAATACTGTGGATTATGTATTATCCTAGGGCTAAAGCGCATATACCTATCATAAACATTAGGAACACACACTCTTAATCGACTTGTACTACCAGGCTGCATACAATTTATAAGGTCTACAACAGCATTGTCCAATGAACTTGCATCTAATAAAAAATAATTATTATAAATAAGTCTGCGCCGCACTGCAGCATTATTGCATAACCGTGCGCAATCCAATATCCAAGAAGCTTTTAGAAGAAAATTTAATAAATATGGATCTCCTGTCTGTTGCACGATTAAACTTTCCACTAGGTGTCTACCACAATACAACCGATTAGCAGTTACTATAAATATACTTTTACAAATATTGCGTAAGTATACAAAATGCATGCGCCTTACAACTCTTAACTCGTTGTCAAAAGCCATTCTCATATGGTGACGCTCCCTGCTGGTTTTGCTATCTTTTACTGTGAGAAACAAATTTAATGACTGATTTGGTAAAACAACGACAGGCTTTTTATCAAATAAAGTGACTGTCGCAGATGACATAAATCCACTGAACTTTACTCCAGCACTTGCTTGTACATCAGATGTTAATCCTGCTTCTTGTTGAGCTGCAGTACCATCCTTTGGCGGAGTACTTTTAAGCTCCTTTTCACTTTGCACAAGAAAAGGATCTTTCTCCTTATAACTCTTACTATCCCAATCAAAAAATTGAACTGCAGGTTTTTTATATTTCTCAGGTGGCTGTTGTACAATGCCAGACTCCAAAGGCCCTTTATCTTGATCCTTACCTTTCGCAGCCTCTTGCTCAAGAAAAGGATC
>NZ_QOHL01000016.1:0-29260 GCF_004181775.1 Ehrlichia minasensis | reverse complement strand
GTAAGGAAAAAGCCCAGAGTTTGCACAGTGTGAGTTCTGAGCTTTGTGGTGATAGTGCTGTAAAGTCGGAGTGTATTGAAAGTAGAAAAAGGCAAGGTGTCTTATCAGCAGGTGCAGTAAAGTTTGTGACTAAGGCTTTAGTAGAAGCAGATCTAAGGGTTAAGGGGTCAGAGCTAAAAAAGTCCAGTAGTAAGGAAAAAGCTCAGAGTTTGCACAGTGTGAGTTCTGAGCTTTGTGATGATAGTGCTGTAAAGGCTGTGGATATTTACAGAGAAGAAAAACATAGAGCTCAAATGGAAGATACGCCAGAATTTTTTGTTAGACATTTAAAGACCGATACTGAAAAAGAGTGGGAGTCAAAAAGTTTGGAAGATACTACTGCTGTTAAATGTATCAGAAAAGAAAGACATCATGGTGTCGTTGGTATAGAAGATAGAGAATCAGAGTTAGATAGCAAACATTTACAACAGGGTGCAAAACCAAAAGTTTATCAGCCTTACTCTATTAAGCAGAGGAAAGATACTGATGCAATGCCATCTTGTGTGTGTGAAGAAATAGGAAGTGGTGAGAGATTACATGAGGTTAATGAAGGTAAGAGACATGGAGCTCAAGTACTTGCTTCGGTTAAAGTTAGTACACACATGGTCACTGGAAGTTTTATTAGGAAACCTACCCGTCACCTTTCTTCAAAGCAATATTTTCAACAAATGATAGAATTTAGGAAAACTGTAGAACAGTTTTCAGATATGCATTTAGTATATTCTGCTAATTTGATGTTTAATATATTTAGTACAGCAGGTGATGTACTTGTATTAAAACCTGAAATTCAAAGTAGTTTATTAAAAATAACTAATAATATAAATCTATGTACTTTTGTTATTAAACTTGGCATAATTGAGCACGTGGCCGTTAGGTTGTGTAATCCTGTTATTCTTAAGTATTTTAAGTATTGTGCCAGTCATTATTATGATCAGAGCAACATGGATGCATTCTTGATAAATCTAATAAATCTAGGGTTTACTGACTTAAAGACTCTTTCTGTACGAGTGCGTGATTTCCTTTATTGTTATTGTCAGGTGTTAAAAGACAAGACTGTTTTTAAGGTACACTCTAGTCGTTTTTACTATGACATGTTAGATATGTACCTTGATATTGTAAATACATCAGCTCGTGGTACTCAGTTAAATGAGTTAATTGATTTTATAAAAGTATCTTGTGTTGTACAGTTTGGGCATATGTATCATATTATTGTGCAGTCAAAAAATATCACTACAGGATCCTGTACTGATAAAGCAATACAAGCCCTTATTTCTCAAGAAAAAAGTGTAAAACATATGCTGTTTTATGCTGTAAAGTTTGAGAGGATATGTGATAATGCAAGGATGGCGTTTAGTCATTTATATGGTCCAGATGAAAAGAGAAATCCTGTATGTACAACATCTGGATTTACATTCCCGCGCAATATTATTAGAGCCTGTAAGGAAATTATTGGTGATATTGACTATAATGTTAAAAATGGTACTATGCACTTTGGTGTGTTTATGAGTAACATAGCAAATTATAGTACGAGCTTGTTCTTGAATCCGAAACTAGAACTTCTTATACGAAAAGATATAAAAACTTATGAAAGGGTTGTAGCAGAGCAATACTTAACTATGGGATCTGCTGTTGAATCTTCTCGTAGCCTGTAAATGAGTAATAAGCCTAGTGCTATAAGCATTATAAACATCAGGAATTTACAATGCTTATAGAATGTTGCATTAGTAAGATGTTTTAATAATAGAATAATGTTGACAAAAAGTATCTTTATACATTTGGTGTTTTAAAACAAAGGATTATTTCTTTATTATTCAGATGCAGTTATAATTTTTTGCATGTGTGGCATCATAATTTCTATTAGTTTCTTAACCAAATCTGCTTGTTGACTTTGTGATAGTGAAGATTGATCTGAACTAACTGCAGAATTTATTAATGGAGTTAATATTTTATTTAATTCTGGAATTGCTTGTTTGACTTCCTTTTTGATGCATTCTTTCATTTTTTGGTCTATTGTTGTGTTGTATCCTTTTTCAACATAGCTCATAGCACTCTCTAAACTTTCGTCTAGTGACAATTCTTCTTTCATGTTCTTGTACCTAAATTTATCGTGATAATTAAATATTATAGTATATTTATTAATAAAATTATAACTCTTGTTGAGGATTGACTTTTTTGATATAGTTGTGACGTTGAGTGAGTTCTAGAGTTCTACATTATTTTCTTTCAGACCTTATTGTATAAGTTGTCTTTTTATGTTGTGTTATGTAATGAACTATAAATTTATTATAGTTAATAAAGTAGATAAATAATGTTGGTTTATAAGGTTTATAAAATCAACGCTAAAAGTGTGGTAATTATTGTGATAGATAAGCTTGTTAAATTTATGTGTCTATATTGATGAACCATTGTGTATGTGGCAATTAATTAGGTAGTAGTGCTTATTGGTTTTGTTTTCTGAATTATGAGGTAGCATGAATGTCAAAAGTAGCAATTATTGATTTTGGATCACAATTTACGCAATTACTTGCTAGGAGGATAAGAGAACTAAATGTCTATTCTGAAATTTTTACACCTGATGTGGAATTTGATCTTATAAGAGATAGTGAAGCGTTTATTTTATCTGGAGGTCCTAAATCAGTTGCTGATTTACAGGAAATACCTAAAGTTGTTCATAATATTATTGAGCTAAATAAAAAATCTTCAGTTCCAGTGTTAGGTATATGCTATGGATTACAGCTTTTGAGTAATTATTTTAATTCAGCTATTGTATCTGGTTGTAGTAAAGAGTTTGGTAAAGCTACTTTGAATATTATAAAAGCATCAGAAATCACAAAAAATGTTTGGGAAGTAGGTAGAAAGGTTGATGTATGGATGAGCCATGCAGATAGTGTGTATAATGTTCCTCATGGTTTTGAGGTTATAGCATATAGTGTGTTAAAAAATGTAATTGCAATGGTATGCAATGAAGAAAGAAAAATTTACGGAATGCAATTTCATCCTGAAGTATATCACACCACAGATGGTATAGCATTGCTTAATAATTTTATAAGGATAGCAGGGTGTAAAAATAACTGGACGATGACCTCCTTTTTAGATGAGCAACAACATATTATAAGAAAGCAAGTAGGAGATAAAAAAGTAATAGCAGCTATTAGTGGTGGTGTTGATTCTAGTGTTGCCGCTGCTTTAACTTATCGAGCGATAGGTGATCAGCTGCACTGTATCTTTATTGATAATGGTCTGTTACGTTATAATGAAGCAGAAAAAATAAGTCAGTTATTAGTTAATCAGTTTCAAATGCCTATCACTATTGTTGATAAGTCATCACTATTTTTGGATAAACTTAGGCATATTACTGACCCGGAAAAAAAAAGAAAAATAATAGGAGAAACATTTATTGCAGTATTTGAAGAAGAGGCAAATAAAATAGGAGGAGTAGAATTTCTAATGCAAGGAACTATATACCCTGATGTTGTAGAGTCTGGTGGTACTATAGGAAAAGAAAGCGCAACTATCAAGTCTCATCATAATGTTGGTGGACTACCTGACGTTATGAAACTAAACCTTGTTGAGCCTCTAAGGTTGCTGTTTAAGGATGAAGTTAGATTATTGGGGAAGGAGCTTGGGATATCAGATGAAATATTGATGCGTCATCCATTTCCAGGTCCTGGACTAGCAATTAGGATAATAGGTGAAATTACTCAAGAAAAAATAAAAATGTTACAAGCTGCTGATGATATATATATCAATCTTATAAAGAAGTACAACTTGTATAATGTTATATGGCAAGCATTTGCAGTAATATTACCTGTGAAAACAGTAGGTGTTATGGGTGATAGTAGGACTTATGGTTATACTTGTGCTTTAAGAGCTGTTACTTCTAGTGATGGTATGACTGCAGACTGTTTCCCATTTGGTGTAGATATAGAGACTAAGTTAATCTTTTATGAATTTTTGCAGGAAGTAAGTAATGCAATAGTAAATAATGTTGAAGGGATTAATAGGGTAGTATATGACACTACATCTAAACCTCCAGCTACAATTGAATGGGAATAGATTTTGTAAAATCTTGCAATAGAATATAAAATTATTAAAAGCTAATTTTGGGTTTTTTTTATTAGTATAGTAAGTTGTGAACATCATTAAAGTGATACTCAAGGAATTGATTAGCATGTAAATCTGTCTATCTAACACTTTAATTGCAATTAAACATTGTGTAAGAAATTAGTGATGCAGTTATCAATAATGTTGAAGACTAATAGTATTATATATGTATGACTCTGCTAACCATTCAGTTGCAATTGAATAGAGCTAGATATTTATAATATTGAAAATAAAAGTTAGGTTGTTGATTATTAAGGTACTATTACTGATTTTTTATAAGTTTGAATTTGTAGTGGTGTTGTGAATATTGGTAAAATGTAAGATATACTTTAATTATTTTATATAGTTTTATGTATATATAGTAATCTGGTGTATATTATTCACTCTTTCTATTTACAGATTTTATCAGTAAGACTTGATCATTTTCCAGATGAGCAGTTGTAGATTTTCAGATCAAAGTGAAATTCAATCCTTATTTTAATGTTTGGCATGCTAAAAAACTCAAATATAATCATATTTGTTTAAGATTAATGTTAAGTTTTTTCTAAAAACTTTGAAATGTAGTATAACTTGTAAGTGTATATAAATATGGTATTGATTTTTTATTGTTGGTGATAGTATTGTATAAACTTTGTGTATTGTAAATCTTATTAAATATCTAGTGTATTAAGAAATGATTTATTTTTACGGAAAGTTAAAAATCAGTGTTGATAATATTATCAGTATAAATTTTGTGTGTAAATATCAGAAAAGCATTAGATTTTCAGTTAATATACATAAAGTTTACATAACTTCTGATAAGATTTGAAGTGTTTGAATTTTAATTTTTATCTGTTTGTGTTATATAAGCAAAGTATGCGTTTATTGTTATTAATTTAGGTAAAAATATGGTCGAAGAAGCAGTATTGGAATTAGATGGTCAAAAGGTGAAATTACCGGTTTTGTGTGATACTAATGGAAATAAGGTTGTAGATATTACTTCTTTGTATAAAAGTACAGGAATATTAACTTATGATCCAGGCTTTATGTCTACTGCTGCTTGTGAATCCAAGATTACATTTATTGATGGTAGTAAAGGTATATTGTGCTATAGAGGGTATAATATAGCTGATTTAGTTAATAGCAATAAGAGTTTTATAGAAATCGTATATTTATTGTTTTATGGGTCTTTCCCTAGTGTTGATGATTTCAAAGATTTTATGTTGCAGATTTCTCAGGAGTATATGCCTCCTAAGATGATTTGTGATGTTATAAAGTCATTTTCACAAGATTCACATCCTATGACTATATTGATGGCATGTTTTTCTGCATTGGCGTCTTATTATCATGACCAAGCGGTTGATGAAGATGGATTAAAACATGCTAAGTTAGCAGTCGCTAAGGTTGCAAGCATAATAGCAATGATTTATAGATATACTACGAAACAGGATTTTATCGAGCCTAATCATGAACTGTCTTATAGTGAAAATTTCATACATATGATGTTTGACATTTCTTCTTATAAATCTACTCAAATTGTTGCTAAAGCTTTGGATATTATTTTTACATTACATGCTGATCATGAGCAAAATGCTTCTACTGCCACTGTTAGGTTGGCTGGTTCTTCTGGTGCGGATTTGTTTGCTTGTTTAGTTGCAGGAATAGCAACTTTATGGGGTCCAGCTCATGGTGGTGCTAATGAAGCTGTGATTAATATGTTAATGGCAATTGAAAACCCAAGTAACGTAAAGCAGTTTATTCAAAAAGTAAAAGATGGTAATAGAAGTACAAGGCTGATGGGTTTTGGTCATAGGGTGTATAAAAATTATGATCCACGTGCTAAGATAATTTGTAAAATTTGCAAAGAAGTCTTAAATGATTTAAGTGTAAATGATCCATTATTAGAAATAGCTTTAGAATTGGAAAATATAGCTTTACAAGATAGTTATTTTATTGAACGTAGCTTGTATCCTAATGTAGATTTTTATTCTGGAATTATTTTAAAAGCTATTGGTATACCAATAAGAATGTTTACTACATTGTTTGCATTGGCTAGAACATCTGGTTGGTCTGCTCAGTGGTATGAAATGGTGTCAGATAAGAGTTACAAAATATGTCGTCCACGTCAGTTATATACTGGTCATATTGCAAAAATCTAGTTTTATATTTATTATATTAAAATTGTTCAATATCTGTTATCGGATTGATATTTATAGGTGCTGTAAAGTACTATGTTGTGTGCTATTGGCTTATTTATGCATGAGTGGTTTTGTAAGAAAGTATTGGTGATTGGAAATATATAAATATATGTTATATATAACGGTAATATTGATATTTAAAATGTAAGTATAATATTAAAAAATGAAATTATAGAATGTAATTATGATATAGTGTTAAACAGAATATTTTATCCTATGAATAGTTCTTCTATTAATATTCTTACTTAGATATTTTGTTGGTAATAATGACGATAATTATTGATACATTAAATGACATATTAAAAACACGTGAATTAGATATAGAAAATTGGTTTTCTGATAGATTTGCTAAATACCACCCAGTAATAAATGTTTCAGTTGATTTAAGAATATCTGATTATAAAGTTGCTCCTGTAGATACTAACATTTTTCCTGCAGGTTATAATAATTTTACTCAACAATCTCAAGTTTATACTTCTAGATTATTGAAAGAGTATATAGTTGATTATATGGACTGTAATAAAGTTTTAATTATAGGGGAGAACCATACTAAAAATCTAAAGTATATAGATAGTTTAATTGCTTTAAAAAATATAGTTAATAGTGCAGGTTTTATTACTGAAGTTGGGATATGTGGTATAAGTCAGAATATAGAACTTGTTTCTTCAGATGGGAGTTTAATAAACTGTCTGTGTCTTGCTAATGATAATGGAGTACTTCAAGCTGGATGTAAGTTTATTCCTGATCTTATTTTACTTAATAATGATATGACTAGTGGTATGCCAGAAGTTCTGCGAGGTTTAAAATATCAAAATATTGTTCCATCTTTGTTTTTAGGTTGGTTTAATAGGAGCAAATCTAATCATTTTTCTATTTATCAGAAATTGTGTGAAGAGTTTTGTAAGAGATTTAAAATTGATTCTTGGCTAATTTCAACTTTATTTTCTAGTTGTAGTAATATTTGTTTTATAGATGGGCAAGGTGTGCATAATATTGCTGATGAAGTTGAAGTGATTATTGATAAGATACATAATAAATTCCAGCTATATGGTATTAAGGAACGGCCATATGTATTTATAAAAGCTGATAACGGTACTTATGGTATGGGAATTGTAATAGCTTATTGTAGAGATGATGTATTGACGCTTAATAAGAAAAAACGTAATAAAATGAAAAGAATTAAGGATAGCAAAGTTGTCAGTAAAGTAATAATACAAGAAGGTGTTACTACTAGAGAAGTGTTCAATAACTGTGTTGCAGAGCCATTAATCTATTTTATAGGAAGTACGCCTTCATGTTACTTATATAGATATCATAATATGAAAGATAGATTTTCTAATTTAAATTCTGTAGGCTGTAATTTTATAGATGTGAGCTATCAGAAGAAAAATATGTTGTGTTGGTCTATAATTGCGAGAATAGCTGCATTAGCTGCAGCAATTGAAATGCATAGCGTAGCAAATATTAATATGGAGCAAAGTATTTATTAGGATTGTGGTAATGTTAGTAGAGCATGTAAATTTATAGTAAAACTTACATAATAAAATATTTTATTAGTTTGTAGATGGTTAATCCTGATAGTTCAATATCAAGAATGTATGATATTACAGTATTTTCTCAATTTTATAGTGTTAAAGTCATTAAGATAGAAAGATTTATTCAAATTGATAAATTTGAAATATAGTAAGTATAATTGAAGCTTGTTGGATTGTAATATGTACTAATTTTTAGTTATAAAGTCTGGTATACGTTTGTAGTAGCGATGTAACCATTATTACAATTTCATACAAAACTTGGTGAAACAGTGTAGTATTATTTAAGGTGAGAAATTTTGGAGAATGTTATAGTTATGTTGCAATAATAAATTGTTGTCTTATTTAATTAATACATAAAGCTGTGTTAATGTATAACAATAATGTTATGTGAGAGCATGTTATTTTTAAATGTTAGCTTAATTCTGTATTTATTGCAAGAAAGTAAATGTTTGTTAAAGGTAATCTCTAATTGTTGTGGTGTTTAATATAGGTAAGAATTTGCAAGAGATATGTAGTATGGTAAGCAAGTCTGTAAATAATAAAGATATATTAAATAGATAATGAGATTTTGTGGAGCTATTGTGTTAATTTAAATGAGTCTGCAAAAAAAAATGGGTTGTGTAATAGGAAGATCATATGAAGGAGATCATGTGAATAGGATAGAACAAATGTAGCATTGAATGTTTAATACATTATTCTTCTTATCGAATAATCTTATTTTATCCTAATGATGTAATTGATATTGAATAATTTTATTTTTTAATATCAATTTTTCAAGTTTACTAATAACAAGCTACTATGTTTAATGTTAAATGCATTGTTCTGCTTACTGGGTTTAGTCAATATATGTTGAAAATATAGTTATATTGCTAGTTAGTGTTAGATGGCTTATGAATTTGGTTGATGATTACTGATAATAAGCTTTATGTTTAGTATAGTGTTTTATGTTAAATTGAGAGTTTAGTGCATTTTTAGTTGTTGATTTAATCAATAGAGTAATTTTAATAAGCACTTAGTTTCACGATTTATTGGCAATGAGTGCTGTGATGAATTAATAACGTAATTGTTGTATTAACCATTAGTTTTATTGTAATGTGGATTTAATATAGTGTTTGTTGATAACAACACTATATTTAATGATGATTAATGTGATATAAATATTTAGTGCATTGTTCTCATTACAGATTTAATCTTATTAATAGTGAAATATACTGTGTTAGTTAGTCATTGAATAGTTTTGTTTTGAATATTAATTTATGCAACGTTTACTAATGCAAACACTATATTTGATTAGTGTTAGATGTTTGCTACATTCTTTTGTCACTTAGTCAGTGTTTATTGATGATGTGTGCTGTATTACTTAATAATATAGTTTGTTCTGAGAATTGATTTAACTTAATATGAATATTGCAATATTAAGTATTAGTGTAAATTTGGTAGTATGATTATTTGCTAGTAATCATTGCTGTAATGTAGTATTTGAATATTACTTCTTGGTTTAGATCTGATTTTTTACACTGTATTTCTATTTCTACTAGTCTTTTTATGATGTTATTAACTTCAAAATGTGAAATTGTACATACATGTTTTTTTATTATAGGGATTGATTTAAAGAATATAGGTGGATGAATGGATTTTAGTGCTTGGTTTATTGGTTCACCATCTTTTACAATTCTTATTAAGTATTCTAGTCTTAGAAAATATTTTATTAGAATTCTTATTAGAGCGATTGGAGTGAACTTATTTTTTATTAATATATTATAAAATTTTATAAAATTCTCTAAGTTTTTTTCTGCAATGGATATGCATAAATCTTCTGATATTGGATCCATTTCTGTCAGTAAGCTTTCTTGAATATCTTGTGTTGTTAAGTTTTTGTTATTTCCTATATATAACATGAGTTTTTGAAGTTCTGGTTCTAATGCATTACAGTTTTGTGATAAGACAGCGCATAAGTACTGCAATGTTGCACTATTGTATTGTACTTTGTTTTGTGTAAGGAAGTCTGATATTATAAATGCAAGGTTGTCATTATCATCTTTGTAGCACCCTATAGATGCAGCATTTAGTGCATTATCATAGTATTGCCTTAAACTGGAGTCGATAGATAACTCTCCAGATGTTATAATAACATAGTTTCTGCCTATGTTGTTATTTAAAATGTTCTTGAGTTCCTGAGATATGGACTTTTCACCATTGGCTATTATAATCAACTTATTTTTACAGAACATTGGTATAGTGGTCAATTCTATAAATAATATGCTTGGATTTTTATTTATTATTGGGAAATCTATATTACTTGTAGAAAATTCAGTATTTGTCTTGATGTGTTTAATAATTTTTTCTTTATACATATTAATCTTTCCGTAATCATTTCCATAAATGAGTATGTTATTGACAGATTGCGGATTGTTAAAAAAAGAATGTAGTTTTGATGATGTAATTTTCACTGTTTTTATTTTAATAGGGAAAATATTAATTTTAAAAATATCTTAGTAGTATATATCTTGGCAATCTATTTTACAGATAAAAATAGCTTATTGTTGTGAATTGAAATGTAAGTTTATATTGATTTCAAATTTCATTGTACTCTCTAAGGTAAATCAGTTAAAGATATAGTGTTGTTATATCATGAGAATGTTTGTAGGTTAATAGATTATTAATTTACCAATCGTGTGATTTTGTAATATTATCTAGGTAATAGTATATTGGTGATATTGTTTTATTATATGTGGTGTGATTGCGATGTTGCTTAAATTTGAGTTGATGTTAGCACTACGTTATTTGCAATCTAACAGTAGTCAGTTTTTATGTTCTATGATTACTATACTGTCTTTGGTAGGTATTACTTTAGGAGTGGCTACTTTGATTATAGTGATGTCTGTAATGAATGGGTTTGGAGAAAAACTATTAGATTGTGTGGTAGGTTTAAATGGCCATATAGCTATCTATTGTGATAGTGGTTTTGATTATGATTACCATGGAATTACGAAATCTATTAGGGAAATTCCTGGAGTGAAAGATGCTGTTCCTATTACTGAAAATCAAGCTATGATTAAATCTAATAGCAGTGTATCTGGAGTGATAGTGAGAGGTATCGAAAAACAGGATATGGAACGCAATAATATCATAGTGAATAATATAGTGAGAGGTAACATTGCTGAATTTGATGATGGTATTGCTATAGGTATAAAATTAGCTGAAGTTTTACGCGTAGATTATGGAGATAAACTTACTATTATATCTTCAGAAAGTTTATCTACTGTTATAGGTAATATACCAAGAATGAAAACATATAAAGTTGTTGCGATATTTGATGTTGGAATGTATGAATTTGATAGTAGTTTAGTGTATATGCCTTTGCATGCTTCACAGTTGTTTTTCCATTATGATAATAGAGTTAAAAGTATAGAAGTATCAGTTTTTGATGTTGATAAATCATCTGAAATACTAAAGCTGATAGAAGGTAAAGTAAATATGAAAGGTGAAGACTGGAAAATGCAGCAGGGCAGTTATTTTCATGCGTTGAAAATTGAACGTAATGTAATGTTTTTTATATTGACTTTAATTATAATAGTTGCAACATTTAATATTATTTCAAGCTTGTCTATATTGGTACAAGATAAAAAAGGAGCAATTGCTGTAATGCGTACATTAGGTGTGACACGTTGTGGGATACTTAGAATATTTTGTATGTGTGGATTTTTTATAGGGTTGATAGGCACAGTATTGGGGTGCATCATAGGGATAATATTGTCTTTAAATATTAATGCTATTAAAAATATTTTAGAAAAGATTAGTAATAGTAATATTTTTGATCCTATAATTTACTTTTTTGATACTTTACCTTCTGTTTTGTTGGTGGAGGATGTGGTAAAGATATCTTTATTATCATTATTTTTATCGTTAATTGCAGCTATTCTTCCTGCTAGGAAAGCTGCTTGTCAAGATCCAGCAGATATTTTGCGGCATGAATAGTAAGGTGTTAATATGGTAGCAAGAGAAATATGGGGATGGTTTTTTATGGTTTTAATAACCACCTCTTGTTCTGTGTGTGCTGTTTTGTCTTACTTAGACATAAAGAAGGATTTAGTTGAATTTAATCAGCAATTTAATCAGCAGTATAAAAGAGTCATGGAAGATGATGTACGTTCTATTTTAGTACAAGTTAATCAGAGCTTACTTAATTCATATTTAAGTAAACAGAAAGAAAATTGTCCTGTGCAACGTATAGTGACATCAGAAAATAATGATGTTATAAGCTGTTCTAGTGAGGAATGGCTTGCAAAGCTTTTGTTGTCTGTCATTAATTTGAGAGAAGCATTTTTGGGTGATATATCAGTAAAAAGTATAATCTACTCAATAAAGCCCCTGTTGCTTAGACTTGATGATAGTTTGATTGATGATGCTATTGCTGAGATTGAAAGATTAGATAGTAAGAAATTAACTACATTTAATAGATTGAAATTTTCATTTAAAAGGATTGCTCGTGAATTACATTATTCACGTTCTAATATGGTGCAAAAAGTTTTTTTTAAATGGATTGTAGTAAAGAATCAGAATGATGTACTACTTCATAATTTAAGAGAAGTAGAAAACTACCTAGATGATAATCTTTGGAGTGATGCATTAACTTTTGCTCAAAAAGAACTGTCATCTGTTGTAGAGCTTGAACTATGGATACAACAGTTAGAAGATATAGTATCTATGGAAAAGAGTATATCTATAATATATGAGCAGTTGTCACAATATATAATTAAATTACCTGGTGTTTCATGATTACAAGTCTTTTAATATTTGTTATTGTTGCACTAACTATAGGATTATGGGTAATAGATTGCGATGGTATTATCACAATAGATTGGTTAGGCTATGATATTGAGGTGAACATCTTATTTGCATTGTTTGTTATTGCTATTTTCTTACTTGTTTTAATTTTATTACTCAGGTTAATTTTTTGTTTGATTCAGTCTTTATATAGATATAGAAGGGATTCGCAAGACAAAAAGATGACCTTGTTAGAACAAGGTTATATGTATTTAAATTGTGGAGATGTTGAAAGAGTAGAAAAAATTATAACAAAATTAGGAAGTTTTGATCATCCATCTTTTTACTTGTTGAAAGGAAGAGTTTATTTTGATAATAGGAAATATGCATTAGCTGAGGAATATTTTGGACGGTTTGCAAAAGCTGTTTCAATGATAGATGTATCGTTAGGTATACATTTATTGAATGTTATTAGTCAGGAAGAAGATCAGATTCAGCGGTTGAGTTTGTTAAGAAAAATGCTAGAAATTTTTTATAAACAATCTTGGTCAGCTATTTTCAAATTGGAAATATATCGTCTTTCTAGGGATTGGAATAATGCAATTGAGGAAATAAAGAAAATAATAAAATTGAAGGTGAATTTACCTTATAATGTTCAAGATATGCTTAACGTATTTTATTATGCCTTGGCAAAACAGTGTTACGATGTTCAAAGGTATGATGATGGGCTAAAAGTACTTGATAACATTAAAAATTGTCGAAAATATAGTACTCCTATTGTATTACTTAAAGCTCAGTTCTATTTAAGCACTGATAAAAAACGTAAAGCAGTTAATATTCTTGAATATGAATATCGTACTAATCCACATCCTGATGTTGCTAACTTATATTTAGATATCATGCAGCATAATAGTCATGCTATACATAAGTTATACAGTTTTAATAGTGAATATTATTTTAGTATATACCTTATAGTACGAGATGCTATAAACCTAGGTGAATATGATGCAGCAGTGAAATATTTAAATAATGGATTAAGAACTCAAACATGTATTTCATTGTGTTTTTTAATGTTAAAACTGAAAGTGTTATTACAAGATTATAATGAACTCTTATATTGGACAGATAAAATTGAAAAGGATGCTATATCAGAACAGCATTGGAACTGTACAAAGTGTCAGTGTGTTTCTACACGTTGGCATTATGAATGTGATAATTGTAAAGGATTTGATACTATAGTTTGGGGTTGAGTTATATGGGTGTTGGAGATATTGTATTTTTTATAATATCTTGGTGGATTATTTTATTTTTAATATTACCCATAAAAGTTGAAGTGCCTGATGATCCAGTAATTGGTACTGCAAGTAGTGCTCCAGTTAAATCTTATTTACTTATTAAGTCAGTAATTGCAACTGTTGCTTCAGTTTTACTAACTGGTTTATATGTTTATTTAAAGATGAAAGGATACATAGATTTTGAGTATATATATGATCTCATTACTTTTGTCTGAAAGGAATTGTATTATTAGAGTTTATACTGGAAAGGCATATAAGTAGATAATAGTGGTTTTTTTAACGCTATAAATATGTGTTGCTATCGGTGTTTTTGCTCATAATATGGCAATACTATTCTTAAAATGTTGTTGATAAGAATGTTATGAAGTATGATGCTATAACACCAGGGCATATTTTTCCCCATTGTTGTTAAAAGAGGTGTGAAAGTTTGGGAAAACAGCTAATCTAGTATTGGATCAAGTAACTGCAGTATATAAGTTACAATGGGTACAATCTCAGGAATGCATTATGTTGTAAAGTTTGCTAGATTTTATTATTAAAGTTAATAATATAGTGAAACCTATTCAAGCTAATAGATTAGAAATGTAGTGAAGGTAATTGAAAGCTACAATTTGTTGTAATATATGTTGACTTTGTTAAATTCAGTAAATTACTAGTTTTTTTAGATATTAGAGTATTGATGTATTACTTGTGATAATGATGGTAATGTGACCATTATTTACGGTGTCCATGCAAACTTTAATAGGAGGATATTGTGTTATTTAGGTGAAAGATTTTGAAAATATTGCAAGCACAGTTGTTTATTGCAATAGTAATTGTTGTCTTGTTTATTAATATATAAAATAACTTGACTGCTATTATGATAATGTATAACATTTTGCTGTTTTATGTTTCCTTTAAAAGCTTATGACTCAGTATAGAGGTGGCTATATAGCATCTTGTTATGCTCAAGCATTATTTAGTGTATCAGATGCTAACTCTATTTGTAAGAGTGTAGAGTTTGTTATAAGTGTTCTTGAAAATGGCAATGATATTCCTATGTTTTTGTCTAGTCCTATAATATCAAAAGAGAGTAAAATAAGTCTTATTAAGGTAGTTGGTGATTATATTGACCCTATATTAGTCAAGTTTATGATAATTGTTATTGAGAATAATAGAGGAAATATACTACTACAAATTTTTAATGCTTTTCTTGATTTAGTAAGAAGACATAATAAAGAGATTAGTATATCTGTTACTTCGTGTGCTTTACTAACAAAACGGGAAGAGGAAGGTATATGTAATGCGTTGCTTGAAAAATATGGCAAGGTTGTTGATATCACGAATAACTTAGATCCTAGCATTTTGGGTGGCTTTATTATTAGAGTAAATTTTGACGTTATAGATGTATCGTTAAATAGTTATTTACAAAGTTTAAGAGAACTTAGTAAAATGGCTGTATGTAGTATAAGTGAATAGTAAGGTAAAATAATGAATGATACTATATCTCCAGGTGAAGTGTTAAGAGTTATTAAGGAGCGTATTGAAAATTTTGATAATCAAGTAAAAGCTGATAGCGTAGGTGAAGTTATATCTGTTAAAGATGGTATAGCTATAGTATATGGCTTAGAGAAAGCAAAGTTTGGAGAAGTAGTAGTTTTTACTAATGGGGTTACAGGTATAGTATTAGGGTTGGATTGTGATACTGCTAGTGTAGTTGTATTTGGTAATGAGAGAAGTGTTGGAGAAGGTAATACAGCAAAATGTACAGGAAAATTAATGGATATCCCTGTTGGGCTGGAACTTTTAGGGAGAGTAGTTGATGCGTTAGGTAGTCCTATTGATGGTGCTGGTAATATTGATAGTAAAATTAGGTTGCCAGTAGAAATTAAAGCGCCAGGTATTATTGCAAGGCAATCTGTTAGTGAACCTTTGCAGACTGGTATTAAAGTTATAGATATGTTAATACCAATAGGTCGTGGTCAACGTGAATTGATTATAGGTGATAGGAAAACAGGAAAAACTGCAATAGCAATTGATACTATTATTAATCAAAAGTTGCATAATGATACTGTTTCAGAAAAGGAAAAAGTTTACTGTATTTATGTTGCGATAGGGCAGAAGAATTCTGCTATTGCAAGGATAGTTGATAAGTTGCGTGTAACTGGAGCTTTAGAGTATACAATTGTTGTTGCTGCTGGAGCTTCTGATACTGTGTCGTTCCAATATTTAGCACCATATGCTGCTTGTGCAATGGGTGAGTTTTTTAGAGATAATGGCATGCACTGTTTGATTGTGTATGATGATTTATCAAAGCATGCTGTTGCTTATAGACAGATGTCTTTATTGTTGAGACGTCCTCCTGGTCGTGAGGCATATCCTGGTGATGTATTTTTCTTACATTCTAGGTTATTGGAAAGAGCAGCTAAGATGTCAGATGAGCAAGGTGCTGGATCGTTAACTGCTTTACCGATAATTGAGACGCAAGCTGGTGATGTGTCTGCTTATGTTCCAACTAATGTAATTTCAATTACTGATGGTCAGATTTTCCTTGAGTCTGAAATTTTTTATAAGGGGTTCCGTCCAGCTGTAAATGTTGGATTGTCTGTTTCAAGGGTAGGTTCTGCTGCACAGATTAAGTCTGTTAAAAAAGTTGCAGGTTCTGTAAAGTTAAGTTTGGCTCAATATAGAGAATTAGAGGATTTTGCAAAATTTGGGTCTGATATTGATGTACATTCTAGAAAAGTGCTAGATAGAGGTAGAAGAATGATGGAATTGTTAAAGCAGAAACAGTATTCTCCGTTATCTGTAGCAGAACAAGTTGCTGTGATATTTTCTGGTACAAGTGGTTGTTTAGATGATATTAGTGTGAGCGATATAGGTAAATTTGAAGAAATGCTTTTAAAGGAGCTCAATGAAAATTATCCAGATGTGTTAAGTAGTATATCAAGTAATTTTACTGATGATGTAAAAGACTTGTTATTAGACATTATAAGTAAGGTTACTTCTAATTTTAAGTAATTCTCTGTTATGTAGGTATGGCTTATGAATAACTATATGAATGAAAGGTTCCCTATTACGAAAAGTGGATTTGAAAAGCTTGAGTTAGAGTTAGAGTCATTAAAACATGAGAGGCCTAAGATTATTAAGTCTATTTCTGAAGCACGTGAATTAGGGGATTTGTCTGAAAATGCAGAATATCATGCTGCTCGTGAAAGACAAGGATTAATAGAAAGTAAGATAATGGAGCTGGAGTCAAAGAGATCTAGAGCTGAAGTTATAGATGTGTCAAATCTATCAGGCGACACTGTTATGTTTGGTGCAACTGTGACTATGTCTATATATGATGAACAAACTGGTAATACTGATGAAGTGGCCTATAAGATTGTTGGTGAGTATGAAGTTGACATCTCTAAACAAATGATTTCGATAAAATCTCCTTTAGTTTTATCATTATTAGGAAAAAAGGAAGGTGATGTTGTAGAAGTTAGAACTCCGAGAGGTGATTATAAAATATATAAAATTATAAAGATTGAATTTATATAAAGAAGGTTAGAGAGTTAATGGGTATTATTGTATCAGAAAGTTCAAGTTTTATTTCTCCTATAGAGCATATCATTGAAGATGCTAAACAAGGTAAAGTATTCATTTTGATTGATGATGCACAAAGGGAAAATGAGGGTGATTTAGTAGTTTTAGCGGAGAAAGTAACAAGTGATGCAATTAATTTTATGATAACTCATGGCAGTGGTATTGTATGTTTATCTATTACAGAAGATTTAATGCATAAATTAGGATTGGAGTTCATACCAAAAAGACATGTGAATAATAATAGCGCGTCTTTTGCTACTTCTATAGATGTTCGTTATGGTATTACTACTGGTGTTTCTGCTCATGATAGAGCAAATACTATTCTTAAGGTTGTTGATAAAAATGTTACGAAGGATGATTTTGTAACCCCAGGACATATTTTCCCCATTGTTGCTAAACAAGGTGGAGTGCTTGAGAGACATGGTCATACAGAAGCAAGTGTTGAAATTGCAAAAATTGCAGGATTAGCTCCAGTAGCTGTAGTATGTGAGTTAATGAATCCTGATGGTACAATGTCAAGAATGCCTGATATTATAGAGTTTTCTCAACGTTATAACGTTAAGGTTACTAGTATAGAAAAACTTATTCAATATATAAAAACATATTAATATGAGGAGTAAAATTTTTCTGTGGACGTCATAATTGAAAATCGTAAAGTAAGATTTAATTATTTTATTATTCAGGAATTTGATGCTGGTATTGTGTTGATTGGTAGTGAGGTAAAGTCTTTACGTCAAAGAAAGGTGAGTATAGCTGAAGCATATGTTACTGAAAAAAATATGGAATTGTGGTTATGTAATCTACATATTTCAGAATATAATCAGGCAAGTACTAGGAATCATAATCCTACTAGACCTAGGAAGTTGTTATTAAGAAAAAAGCAAATATATAAAATATCTGGAAATATGAAAAATGATGGTTTTACTGTTGTGCCGTTATCTTTGTATTTCAATGAGAAAGGTCTAGCTAAGGCCAAGATTGTTATTGTAAAAGGGAAAAAGCTTCATGATAAAAGAGAGACTATAAAGACCAGGGATTGGAATAGAGAAAAGAGTCGTGTGTTGCGTGGTAATTAACATCATGTTTTAAACTTGTGTATTCCATAAATTTTGAGAATAGAAAAAGATAATCAACGCGGAACCCATATTTGCACTTAGAAGGTTGTGGTATGATAGAGTAGAAGATAGGGATTTTTTAGTATAATTGAAGTATTGGAAGTGTTGCATAAAATTGATATAGTAGTATTTTGTATCTTATGATATTTATTACTCAGAGTTTTAAGAAAGAACATCAGAAAAATTTAAGTATACTATTTGAGTTTAAATTGCTGAGTAAGCTAGATACTTTCAGACATGTGTATCAAACATTGAAGTAATATAGGAGAATATATCAAAGGCAAAGTTTTCCTCATTCTATTAACTGCATCATAATACTCATTTGTTATATGATTTAGTGTGAACTAATTGCTTATTCTAAATCTTCTTTAACTTGTAATGTAAGCATTATGTATTTTGTGTCATGTTACTAGTATTTGTAATATTATAAATAAGTACTAATGTTTATATAATTTTCTGGTTATCAAATTCCACTGAAACTAAAAGTTGTTCTCCGTTGCTATCGGGTATTGGTTGGTTGTTATAGGCTATACAATCAGCATTACAGACTGCTTTTAAGTCATTTTCTAATGAAACTGGAAAATGTTTGTTATTGATAATTAGTTTATTTATTTTATATTTTACAGATAATTGAGCATTAGCTTTTATCTTCCTTACTTGATTGAGAATTTCTATAAATTTTTCTCCTAATAATTCATCTGATTCATTGTACAAGCTTGCATCTGCGATAGGCCAAGTGTTATGTCTGTGGATTGAATTGTTACTGCTATAAAGTGTTCTATATATCTCTTCTGTAATGTACGGCATAAATGGAGCTAACATTTTGAGTAACTCTCTTAGTGTGAAGGATAGAGTATTAACTGCACTCAGGTGTTCTTGCTTACTTGTAAGTTCTCCATATGCTCTTTTTTTAGACAACTCAAGATAGTTATCACAAAAATCTTTCCAAAAGAAGGATTCTATATAGTCAAGTGCAATGCAGTATTCAAAGGAATTAAAGCTTTCTGTTGCTTTAATAATTACTTTGTATAATTTTGACAGTATCCACTTGTCCATTGTTTCTGTGATATATTGCAAATCTGGTTCTGAATACTGATCGATAAACATTGAAACAAATTTACTTGCATTCCAAAGTTTAGTTGTGAATCTTTTTCCTAGTTTTAGAGTTTCATTAGAAAATGTAGTGTCTGTTCCTAATTTAGAATTTGCAGCCCAGTAACGAACTACATCTGCACCATACTCATCTAGCAGTTTATTGGGTGTTAAAACATTGCCTTTTGATTTGCTCATTTTTGTTTTGTCTTCTGCTAGGCACCATCCACTAATCATTATATTTTTCCATGGTATGTCATTATTATGATAGTAGGCTTGCAAAATAGTATAAAACGCCCAGGATCTTATTATTTCATGGCTTTGAGCTCGTAAATCTGCAGGTACTGTAGATGTGTTGTGAAATTGAGTTGATAATGAACTAGTAGCCCAAGTATCCATGACATCGGTTTCTGCTTCTATTTCTGTATTTTGGTGTCCTTCTGGTAAATCATTAGTTGGGTCTACTGGTAATTTATTAATATCTGGTAAGATGATTTTTCCATCCTTAGAATACCAAACTGGAAATGGTACACCAAAATATCTTTGACGTGATATACACCAGTCCCAGTTTAACCCTTCTATCCAAATTTCTATTTGTTTGCGCATAGATTGTGGATACCAGTTGATTTTTTGTACTTGTTTTAATAGTTCATGTTTTATGTCTACTACTTTTATAAACCATTGGTAACTTAATAATATTTCAATCGGTGCTCCTGACCTTTCTGCACATTTGACATTGTGAGTAATTTCTTGTTTTTGTATCAGCAGGTTATTTTGTTCTAATATTTCAATAATTAGTGTTCTGGCCTTTGTTATTGATAATCCATGTAATTGATTGCATACATCTTGCCCTTGTGGTGTATTACTACTTAAGTGGACTATGGTGCCTGATTTACTTATAATAATTTTAGTATCTAAGCTGTGCTTATTCCACCAGTATACATCCATTTCGTCTCCAAATGTACAGCACATTACTAATCCAGTTCCTTTATCTATTTTTACTTGATCATCTGGTAGTATTTTTACTTTGTTACCAAATATTGGTACTATAGCGTTTTGCCCAAGCAAATCCTGATATCTAACATCTGAAGGATTAAAAAATACAGCAACGCAAGCTGGCATAAGTTCTGGTCGAGTTGTTGCAATGTTGATTGTTTTACCTGCTTCTGTAGAAAATGTTATTGTATTCATAAAAGATAATAGTTCATTTTCTTCTACTTCAGCACGTGCTATTGCTGTTTTATCAATGCAGTCCCAAAATATAGGTTGTAGTTTTCTATATAGTTTTCCTTTGTTATATAAGTTTATAAATGATGTCTGAGATATTTTTTGTATCTCTTTACTTATTGTGTGATACTCTAAATTCCAGTCGTAACTGATTCCAATAGATTGAAAAAGCTGTTTAAATTGTATCCTAAATTCATTTGATACTTGTGTACATATTGTCTTAAATTCTTTGCGCCCAATGGCTGTAGCGCGTATTTTTTTTGTTTTTTCTACTAATCGTTCTGTTGGTAAGCCATTGTCATCAAAACCTATAGGATAAAACACATCCTTTCCAAGCATGCGCTGATATCTTGCTATAAAATCTGTGTGACAATAACTAAAAACATGTCCTATATGTAATTGCCCAGATATTGTTGGAGGTGGTGTATCAATTATAAATTGATTAGTTCCTGAGTTTTTCCATTTGTATAATTTTGTTGTGTCCCAAAGGGTGTTATATTTTGTTTCTATGTCTTTAAATTGGTATTTATTGTTAAAAATAGGCTGCATTATAAAACATTTTACTTACTTTTCTTGCTCAAGTATAGAGAATTGCATCTGTTGAAACAATGATAATTTTGCTAATATAGTACTGTTGGTTTTATATTAGCTTTTATTGATGTATATCATATTGATATTATAGTGATAAACATTGCAAAGCTTGTGAATCTTTGGAGATTATATAGTATTAAAAAGGATTATTAGATGGTAATTGCTGTATCGATGTAAGGCTTTGATATAAATATTAATAACATTGTAGCTATTAGCCCGTTATTTTGAATTGTATATAATTGAAGAGTCTAACTTTGCACAGTTAGTAGTTTTAATTTGTAATAGATGTTGAAAGATATTGTGAATCTAAGAGTTATTTCAGTAATTTGTCTATGTAAAGGATTGATAATTAGTAACGAACGTACTGAATTGTAGATGTTAACCATTGCGTGAGTTTTGTATGGTACAAAATCTTATTGATAACAGTTACTTATTGGGAATGTATTATTGTGTAATTAGTTGATTGTGTTGATAGGTATTGAAAACACTGTGAATTTCGAACATTATTTGTAAGTTGTTGTGTACGTGATAATCTTGTGTTTAGTAATAACTTTATGTGGTGTATTATTGCAAGTATGATGTTAATGTTTAGTGAGTTTTTTATGTTTGAAATAGTTTATAATACTTGCTGCCGGAAAATTGTACTTTAGTAATTTGTTTATGTTGTTAATAGTTAAGTTACTAGAGCATAATAGTTCTGAACTGATGAAAATTTATTGGTCTGTAGTGATATTTCTTGAAGATATGTTATGGAGAAGATGATCTTTCAATAACTGTAATTTATTAGATGTGATGTTGTATCTATAAAGCTACGCTTTGCAAGTTTTTATTAAAGTCTTATAATAAATAATCCTTATTTTTTAAGTATTGTTAAAATGTATAATGATTAATTTAATAGAATTTCCGCTTTTAATGGCGTGTGTATTTTCAATTTTATATCCATTTATTTCTTATTTATCTTTTTGCTGGTCAAAGGTATTCACGATATTGATATTTATGCTGACAAGTTCTGCTATGGGTTTATTGTTGTATATACACATTGTTGATGATTTCTCGTTTTGTAATGTGTACTACAATTCACATACAACTAAACCTTTATTGTATAAAATATTTGGTATTTGGGGTAATCATGAAGGTTCTATTTTATTATGGGTGTGGATAATAAGTTTTTATAGTTTGTTATTAGAGATTTTTCTTGAGAGAGGAAATTTCAAAAAAATATCTATTTCAATACAACATATAATGAATTTTGGATTTTTATTATTTACCTTATTCATATCTAACCCTTTTGTAAAAATGACTACTATTGAATATGAAGGATTAGGTTTTAACCCTATACTTCAGGATACTGGATTAATGATACATCCTCCTATTTTGTATTTAGGGTACGTAGGATTTAGTGTAGTATTTTCTCTTGCTGTAGCTGGTATTATTGTTCAAAAGGATAGTGTAAAATGGGCAACTATTATAAATAAGTGGACTTTAGTAGCATGGTCATTTTTAACTTTAGGAATAGGATTAGGTAGTTGGTGGGCTTATAGAGAATTAGGTTGGGGAGGGTTTTGGTTTTGGGACCCTGTTGAAAATGCTTCACTTATGCCATGGCTATTTGGAACAGCTTTAATTCATTTACTGCCTTTAGTTAGAAAGTTTAATTTATTTTATAATGCTGCAACTTTGTTATCAATCTTTTCATTTATAATGAGCCTGATTGGTACATTCTTAGTGAGGTCTGGTGTTTTAATATCTGTTCACGCTTTTGCTAATGATCCAAAGTGTGGATTCTATATATTAATGTTGATTGGTATCATAATTAGTAGTGGGATTGTAAGTTTTATTTGTTTTGCAAAGAAAACTCAAGAGGAAAAACATAATTTTTTATTCTTGTCAGAAGTTACAATGTTGTTGTTTAACAATGTTCTACTGTTAACGGCTTTTACTATAGTATTTATCGGTACTGTATATCCTATTGTATTGGAAGTTATAACAGGAGATGTTATTTCCATAGGTGCTCCTTATTACAATTCTTTGTTCAATTATTTAATATTTTGTACTTTGTTATTGATGATCATTGTTATAGGATTGGACAAAAAGAGAAATAAAATTTTAGTAGAGAATTTTAAATTTTCAGGACTTATAACTTTATTGATTGTTCCTTTCATTATGGATAATAATTTTTTTGTTATTTTAATGATTCTGTTGTCAGTTCTATTGTTTTTATCAGTATTAGAAACATATTGTAGGAAAATCAAAATGTTTGCTGTCCCATTTTGTGAAACTGTGAGATTGATTAGATACTGCTCTGCACAATATTATTCCATGCTAATATCACATGTTGGTGTTGCTGTTTTTATATTTGGTGTAATTGGATCTACTGTATGGAGTGAAACTTATGAACTTTATATGAAAGAAGGTAGCACTGTTAAGGCGAAAGATCTTCAAATTGTTTTATCTAAGTTATCTTTTGTGGAAAATGAAAATTACAATGCTATACGTGGAAAGTTTTTAATAGTAAAGTCTGGTGCAATATTAGGTAAAATATTTCCTGAAAATAGGTTTTATATAGTTGAAGGAGTTAGAAATACTGAAAGTGCTATATATAGGCATTGGTTATCTGATGTTTATATTGTTATTGGCGATATAGATAAAGTTATGGGTATAGCAGTAAAGATATATTATAAGCCTTTTGTAAATTTAATATGGATAGGATTTTTGTTAATCACATTTGGTGGTGTTATAGGATTGTTTGCTAACACTACTACAAGAAAAGCTGTTATGTTTGAAGAATTGAAAACTGATAGTTCTACTTGATGTTTGAATAATGTTTTACAGTGAGTGATACAATCATAGTTATTTATAGGGTTTCATTATTTTGGTTGTAATTTAGAGTACATGTGGAATTATTACTATAGCTCAAGAACAATGCAATTTTTCTTTTAAAAGATATGAGCTTAGATTAAATGTATTTCTAAGTAAATACTGCATAAGTTTTAGTATGAAGCATAGTTGTTAATGCTTAGTGTTATGATTGTGATGAAAAAAGTATATAATATTTAGAAGATGGCAATAGATGTTTTTACATTCATTTGATAGAGGAGTAAAGTTGTAAAAGATGACTACTATAGCTAAATCAATACAATTTTCTTAAATATTAGAAATTATACTTGGATTAAGTTAGTTACTTATTGTATGGGTTTAATTATAAGTAATGTGGTGCTTAATATTTGGTGTATTGTGGGAAAGGTGTATAAAGTGAGTGAAGAACAGTGAATTTTTTTTGATTTTGTATGACATGAAGTTGTAAGAAGTAATTTCTACAAGTTAGGTAATGTAATTCTTCTTTTAAGGAATATCGGAAATTGTTGTCAAAGTTTAATAGTACTCATAGTTTGTTAAGATTAAACTGAGAAGTCTTTAGTATGGTGGTGTTGTAGCAGGGAGTATAAGCTTTTTCTTATTTTGAATTTAGCAGTGATATAATGATCATTATTGTGGGATTAGGTAAAAAGATAAATAAAATTTCAGTAGAGAGTTTTGAGTTTTCAGGACTTATAACTTTATTGATTATGCTTTTGTATTTATGATCAGTTTTTGATTAGATTGAGAATAGTATAAAATGAGTGCATGTGTGTTGTTATAAATAGTAAAAAGTAATTGTTTGCAAGAGATCGTTAAGTAATTACTTTTGTTGATATTTAATGGTGTGATTAATAGAAAAAAAGAGAGGTTTTTAATGTGTTATGTAGGTAGTAGTAAATAAAGAGTTGTTATTGAATATAAAAAGTGTAGTTATGTTATAAATGTTTTGATAGTAATGTGGTGCAGTAAAAGCAATTTTTAGATAGATTGAGTATGGTATAATAAATAAGGTGTATAATTGTTATTGTAAATAATAAACTTAGCTATTATGGTAGTGGTGTAGTACAGTAAGAAAATAATTTTTGAATATGTTGAAAATAAGAAAATATGTATAGATTGTTATAATAGCATAAGCATTAGAATAACCATTGCATGATTGTTTTTTATATACAGAATTAAATAAAAATAATGAGGATGTGGTGAAATATGAGCAAATTTATAGTTTTGCCTAATAGAAGTATCGTGCTATTTCATGGACCAGATGCTAAGCAATTGCTAAATCGTACTACAACAAATAATGTTTTAAATCTCACTCAGAACAAAGCTGTCTATTCTCTACTTTTAAGTCCTAGTGGTAGATATATGTATGATTTTTTTGTTGTGCAGTATGAAAAATGTGTGTTGTTGGATTGTTGCAGTATAGATAAAGATGCAGTTATACAAAAATTTTTGTCATACAAATTGCAATCAAAAGTGGTTATTAGGGAAAAAAAACATTATAAAGTTGGAGTGTTTATTGGTGAAGAATATAGTAACAGTATATGTGGATACACTTATTGTGAAGGTAATACTGTATTTTTTCAGGACCCTAGGTTATCTACATTGGGATTACGTGTGATATTTGATGAATCTAATGAAGCATTGAGTAATGTGAGTAGTGATGCTAAGGGATATGAAGATTATGAAATATTAAGGATAAGTAATACTGTTCCAGATTGTAATAAGGATATGATAAAAGGTACTTCATTCCCTCTACAATTTAGGATGGACGAATTTAATGCGATTGATTTTAATAAAGGTTGTTACATAGGACAAGAAGTAGTTGCACGTATGTATCGTGCTGGAGTAAAGAAAAAAATATATACTGTAATTTCTGAAAATGAATCTTTTGATGATACAAAGGTTATATGGGATCAGAAAGAAGTAGGTGAGTTATTGTCTAATGTTGGTAATATGGGGTTATGTTTATTAGATGTTAATTCCTGTGATAACTTGTGTGATTTAAGAATTGGTAATGCGAAGATAAAAGTGCTACTTCATTGATATCATTCTTTAATATCTATAGGGAATTATTTTAGTTGTAGTATATTATTTGCGATGTTTCTATGGATTAATATAAGATATGACTAGTTGTTTTCACTTTAGTTTTTTATTGCTTAATCAGTAAGTGGTGTAATTATATTATGTATAAAAATGGAATGAAATTTAAACAATTGATCAGGTTTCTAGATTACTTATTATGTGTTTGTAGTGTTATATAAGTTAATGTGAAATACAAATCAATTATTTTTCACAGTATCTACTTTGCTATAGAGGACTTAGTGTTCTGTATAATTATGTATATGAAAAAAATAGCTTTTTATAATTAATATATTTCCTATTTTTAAATATTGTCCTTACTACAACTTTCCCGTAGCTAATGTATGTTTTTTGTGTAAGTGCTCTGACTGATTTTTAACATTATACATATGTAAAGTGCATCTTTTATTCTTTAGATCACTTTGGCCATCTTACAATATATAACTTACTAAACAAGTTATGGTAGTTTGTAAATAATTACACCTAACATTAAACATAAATTGTTATTTTACATAAAAAGTTAGTTATAAAAAAATAACTAATCACATTCCATAACAATTTATGAAAACAATACAAACGCATAACAAGTAATCACCTCTAGAGCAAGTGTTTGATGACCCTATTGTATTTAATACTGGAAAACCCGTATCACTGACTCTGCTCTAGAAACATATAGTACAATAAAAATAACTATTGTATTTCATATTGATTGATAGAAACACTACAATAAGTGATGGTACACTGGTAAATTCTTATATTTAATTCTAAAAAACTATTTTTTTACGCATATATAATTACACAGAACTACTGAGTTCTCTATAACAAATAGATACTGTGAAAAATAATTGATTTGTATTTCACATTAACTTACATAACACTGCAAAGACATAATTAAAAATCTTGATAATTTGCTTACACTTATGCTAAAGAGCTATTTTTCATAACAATTACACAAATTACTGACCTTAATAAAAAAAGTAAATAAAAAGTTGTAGAAATAGCTTTTAGCATTACTTATAGCAACGGTAAAATCTTATGAATGAAAGTTTAATTAAGGGCTCAAGTGCTTAACGTTATATAAGATTACAATCATTTAGGGATAAAAATAGCTTGCTATACATATGTAATTGGATATCAGTTTTTTTAGAGTTACTCGATTTTCCCTATAGGATAATCTCCAGTGAAACAAGCATCGCAGTATTGAGGGGAACTATTATTCCTAGTTGTGTTACTGATTGCTTTGTAAAGGCCATTTATACTTAGAAAATATATGCTATCACAGCCAAGCTTGTCTTTGATTTCTGTAGTTGATAGATTGTTTGCTATTAACTTTGACTCTTCTGGTGTGTCTATTCCGTAAAAGCAAGAATTTATAGTTGGTGGACTGGAAATTCTAAGATGTATTTCTTTAACTTTTGCTTTATGTAATAATGTTATGATGTTTTTTAATGTTGTACCTCTAACGAGACTATCATCTATTAGGACTATTATTTTGTCTTTCAAAATAGAAGCGTTAGCATTATGTTTGAGTTTTACTCCCATATTACGAATGTAGTCACTAGGTTGGATAAAAGTTCTTCCTACGTAATGATTTCTAATAATTCCAAATTCAAAAGGTATTTTTGTATATTCTGAGAATCCTAATGCAGCTGGTACTCCAGAATCTGGTACTGGTACTACCATATGTGTATCTTTTGGTACAGGATTTTCTATTGCAAGTTCTTTCCCTATGTTTTTACGTATTTCGTATACAGATTTGTTATTTATTATACTGTCTGGCCGTGCAAAATATACGTATTCAAAAATGCAAAAACTTGATTTTTGTTTTTTAAATGGGAAAAAGCTTGTTAAAGTATTCTTTTGATCAATTGTAATAAATTCTCCTGGTGATACCTCTCTTACAAATTGTGCTCCAACTATGTCTAAAGAACAAGTTTCTGAAGCTACAATATATGAGTTATCTAATATGCCTAATACTAGCGGTCTAATACCAGCTGGGTCACGGCAGCATATTATGGTACCATTGACGAGAATTACTATTGAGTATGCACCGTTAATAGTTTTTAGTGCATCTGTAATGTTATTTAACAGAGTAGCCTGTGTATTGATAGCGATTAGATGTGCAATTATTTCTGTATCTATGTCAGATGAAAATATGCATCCTTTTTTAGTTAATGAGTTTCTTATTTGTGTTGCGTTGGTTAAGTTACCATTATGTGCTATTGCCAATTTTCCGAATTTACAATCTAAAGTTATTGGTTGTGCACCGATTTTACTACCACTTGTAGAATAACGTACATGTCCAATTGCAGATTTCCCGAGTAGTAGATTTATTTTAGGTTGCTGATTAAACATGCTGTTAACTTGTTCATTGGAATAGTGACAATAGAGATTGTTATCTTCTGAAGTTACTATGCCAAATGATTCTTGTCCTCTATGTTGAAGTGCGTGTAATCCTAAGATACAGTTCACTGCAGCATGTTTGTTGTTTTGTATGGCAAATACGCCACATTCTTCATATATTTCTTTGAACTGCATAGTTATTAGAAATTAGAATTCTGTAAGTTGATATTTTAGCATAGAAAGACAGAAACTTTAATAACTTATATTTAAATTATTATTATTAAAGTCTGGTATAGTTGTATCAGTTGTGTCATTTTTATTGTTATGGCAGTATTTTCTAGTGTTGATACAGTGCAAAAAGCTCATTTATTATGTTCTGATTCAAGAATGGGAATAAAAAAACCATGATATTAGCAATTTTATAGATTTAGAACATCTTCCTATTTTAGGAGATCTCTGATTTCTGC
>NZ_QOHL01000051.1:0-1473 GCF_004181775.1 Ehrlichia minasensis | reverse complement strand
ATCAAGTGAAGTTGAAGAGAAATTATCTGAAACTAATAAAGAAGAAAGTACTACTGAAGTTAAAGCAGAAGATTTGCAACCTGCTATGGGTGATAATGTAGAACATTTATCAAGTAAAGTTGAAGAAAAATTATCTGAAACTAATGAAGAAGAAAGTGTTCCTGAAGTTAAAGCAGAAGATTTGCAACCTGTTGTTGATGATAATGTAGAACATTTATCAAGTGAAGTTGAAGAGAAATTATCTGAAACTAATGAAGAAGAAAGTGTTCCTGAAGTTAAAGCAGAAGATTTGCAACCTGCTATGGGTGATAATGTAGAACATTTATCAAGTGAAGTTGAAGAAAAATTATCTGAAACTAATAAAGAAGAAAGTACTCCTGAAGTTAAAGCAGAAAGTTTACAACCTGCTGTGGATGACAATGTAGGAAGATCATCAAATAAAGTTGCAGAAAAATTGTCTGAAACTAATGAAGAAAAAAGTATTCCTGAAGTTAAAGCAGAAGTACGACCTGCTGTGTGTAATAATCCTCTTTCTTTAAATCCTATCCCTTCAGTTGATAATATGAATACTAATATAATGTTACCTAAAGACTGTAAAAAATGTTCAGATGTAGAAACAAATGAAATGTGTTGTCCTATATCAGAATTGATGGCTGGAAAACATGTTCATATGTATGGAGTTTATATTTATGAGGTTCAATCAATAAAAGATTTAAGCAGTTCATTTAATGTGTGTCATTCTACTTCTGATTGTAATTTAGATTTTTATTTTGTAGAGTGCCATTCCTTTAATAACAAAGGAGCAGTTGATTTGATATAATATTGTGTAGCGTATAAGCTATAGAATTGTATATTGAATAGCAAGTAATGCTGATGAAGTATTACTTGCTATGTTTTTATATATAAAAAAGTATGAACTTGCTTAAAAATCATATGGGCTGTTGTATGGTAAACATGCCGCAAGTTACTATAGACATAATGGATGTTATGTTAAGTATACTAATCTTCTAGTAAATTCAAGAAAGTCAGTTTATTGATAGCTATTAATTAAGTGAAAAATGTTGTAAATAAAACTATATAGCCTGTAACATAAAATTGATAACACTAATATGTTTTATAGCATGGAAATTTAGTATTTTGGGATATATTCATAGTTTATAAAGATCACTAGTTCATGTATCTGTTTTTAGCATTAGATATTTTATGTGTAGTTATATATAGCTTAATCTTTTGATTGCTAATATTTTACTATGTCTAAAAATACTATGTATTATGTTTTTTTGAATCTTGATCGTCAACAGTATCTTCATTGTAGTGATTATAATCATCTGTGTAGTCTATGTTATCATGATATTCCTCTTCCTCTTCCTCTTCCTCTTCCTCTTCCTCTTCCTCTTCTTCATCTTCTTCATCTTCTTCATCTTCTTCATCTTCTTCCTCTTCTTCCTCTTCTTCCTCTTCTTCCTCTTCTTC
>NZ_QOHL01000015.1:0-32718 GCF_004181775.1 Ehrlichia minasensis | reverse complement strand
TGGATATTATATTCCTAGCACTTCAATGACACTACTAACACTCTACCTACACATGATGCTATAGCACATAAATGAAAGCATACTAATTTTTATGGTACACTAACTTAATATTTCCTTACTAAATAACTATGCAAGTTTCAGAAAAACAACTATCATTTCAATATTTAAAAAAACCTACAAATATTTTTTAATCACCAATTTTACACATTTAACACACGTATACTAATATTACCAAGAATACTAATCTCATATAGCACCACTAACACTCTACCTCTACATGCTACAACATCTTATGAACATTACAAAAATAGAAAGCACACTGATTTTTAGGGCACATTACTATAAAATTCCCTTTTGAAACACTACATAAGCTACAAAAACAACTGTGTTTTTTACTCTACAGAGAAATTATAATCTCATCAACCAATCATCATATTTATTATGGATATAATTCCACAACATTCCATACATCCATATTACTACTTCTAGTATATTGATATCTAGTGTGTATTCTATTTAAACCCTCCTGCCAGAATTCCATCAATATTGGCACAACCACCATCCCAACCCAATAATTTGGCCTAGGTATCGACTTCCCATGAAACTCCGCTGTCATCTTTTCTATTGATTTAAGAAAATCTGCCCTATCTTCTAATACACTTGACTGTTTAGAACACCACGCACCTATTTGACTACCAATAGGCCTAGACGCATAATATTCATCCGTATCCTGATAAGACAGTATTTTTACTTCACCTTCAATCCTAACTTGCTTAGCAATATAGCTCCAATCAAAAACTAAAGCAGCAAAAGGATTTTCTGTTATTTCCCTGCCTTTACGACTATTTATATTTGTAAAAAATACAAAACCTTGATCACTGTGCTTTTTCAATAGAACAACCCTTGCTGAAGGTTTCAAATCCTTACTACAAGTAGCAAGCACCATTGCTGTAGGATCTTTACCTTTTAAAGGAAAGGCCAATATCTCATTATACCATAAATCAAATAATTCAATCGGATCCTTCTTAATCATATTCTACCTTCAACATTAATTCAAACAAATATAGCAATTAATGTTTATATTACATGCATCACAAGACTACATTACTTGGTTTAACAAAACTACCTAAAAGTATTATATAAATATTCTTATCTATAAAATATGTCAAAACACTAATTCTCTTATAGTACACTAATAAAAATTCTCAATCTTAGAGAGATATATTTTCAAGATGTTAGTACATTCCTAGCACAAAAATTATGTTACCAGAACAAAAAATATAGTTAAATAAGCCCTACCAAATATAAAATACTCACATTCACACCAATTTCTACTACATTTCATACTTACTGATACAGTAACTAAATGATACAGCTCATTCCACAAAATCCTACCAACATATGCTTTAACTACAATAACATTACTATAGCTTAAAAGCATATAACACACTTTTTTAAAATTTACATAAAACTATAAATTCTTAATTTTCTCATCACCAAGTAGCATATCACAAAAATCATTTATATTCTTTTCATTTTCTTGCAAAATCTTTTGTGCATCCCTTTTGAGATTTTTTATACTCCCAGGAGAAGCATCATCAAAATCACATGAAGAATACGTTATATCACCAGAAATTCTATAATATGAATCCTCTCCTTTTACAATCCTAGCCATTTGGTAATCTACAGCTTCTAAACCAGCATCAATAATAACACATAGTATCTTACGTGACCAATATAATAAAGAATTTTGCAAATCTGCAAAACTTTGACCAACAGTACCACACCCAATAGATAAGCAGCATATCTTTTCATTTGGATATAATACTTGTGCTGCAGCATATGCTGCTATTATAGGATTATTACAAACAATTGCACTATCTACTAATAACTGCTTCTGATTATCCATAATCATCTTTTTTGGAGTAAAATAAGTAGGTGCAGCTACAGCAGCCCTAGTGATATCACATACTTTTATGCTACTATATTTATCTATCCAACTTCTAAACATTACAGTTTGATTAGAACATAAATCATAACTTGGAACAATAAAATCCGTCATTAAGTCCTTCATTGAAATATCACCAAATATTTCTTGAAGTATTGCATTCAAATTTTTATCAGAGTATTTAGGACCAAAAACTAATGATAAAGCATTTCTTACAGTAGAATTACAAAAAATCTTACCCGCATACATCAACATTAGCTCTAACAAATCACATGCACTATATCTTGGAGTACCATCAGCATTCTTTATACAAAGTGCACCACCTATAAGACTGCCAACTGAACTACCAGATACCAAATCAAATATTTTACATAATGGTTTATTTATTCTTTTTTCCATCTCTTGCAATATGGTTGCAGCAACTATACCTCTAACTCCTCCACCATCTACTGATAACACATACTTAGTCATTACTACCCCCTATTTTTAGAATTATCTCACTATATATTAATTATATTAGATTTTAAACAATACAGAAAATACAGCTAATATATACAACTTTTTATTGTATATATCAGTAGCATAGTTACTTTTTGTAAATCATTTAACTTATATTATTCCATACTTAAAATAATCTCAAGATAACCTTTGCATAGCCAATGTCCAACACAACATTATAGCAATTTTCTTATATTTTTAGTTATTTTTACAATATCTATTGTCTTTTCAACTAATCACTAACAATGAGATAAAAAACACATTTATCTAAATAAATTTTATATTAGTAATAAAATATACAGAAGTTTATCCGCAACATTAATTAGAAACTCGGGAAAGTCTATCAGTTATGAATTTTGTACTTAATTTTATACACACATTATTTATACTATGATCCAGCCCAGAAATAGCATGACCTTCCACAGGTATATTGTTGTTAGACAAAAACTCAATAGCATCATCAAAAAATGAAAACGGTAATACCTGATCATCTGTACCATGAATAACACAAACATCAGGTTTTACATTTATCCTATATTTTAAGTAATTTGGACATATTATAGCACCTGAATAAGATATAACAGAAGCACATTTTCTTTTTCTCAACAATGCTATATGTACTGCTAACATTGCACCCTGAGAAAATCCAGCCAAAACCAACTTATCATCGGTTAAACCAGTATTTTTCAATTGCAAATCTATAAAATTATTAACAATTAAGGCTGTTTTTTCCATATCAGAAAATATAACATCTTCAGAACAATCACGCCTATTAAACCATGCATAACCTGTATTTTCATATTTTAGAGCATTAGGAGCAACAAAATAAGCATTAGGTAATAGTTCACTCATTAAATGACCAACCGACATTATACTATCACCAGTTGCACCTCTCCCATGTAATAATACAACTAAAATATCAGCAGAATTACCAGAAATGAAACTTGGTCCATCAATAACTATACTCATTATGTTACCCACATCACAACAAACATAAACTAAAATATACATAATCCCTTGTAAAAACAACTAGATAGTATCAGAGACGTCATAACTATTCCTATATAACACACACTTAATATTACATTCCAATACCTACACTTACAATGCACTAGCAAAATGTGAATTTTACATAACATTCTTGAATATAACAATACCAATAGATATCAAAATAATTATTTATTCATAAGTGCAACATGATAATTGAATCAGTCCATATAATAACTTATTCAAAAAGATATAAACAATTGTACAAAAACTTAAATATCATTGTAATTTTGAATCATTTACAAGATAATGTACCAATATTCATAATTAGATAAATAACAATATGAAAAATCCTTTATGGGGAGGAAGATTTACTACATCCTCTAGTGATATTATGAAAAAGATTAATGAATCAATATCATTTGATAAAACATTGTACGAAGAAGATATAGCAGGATCAATAGCACACTGCAAAATGCTAATTAATCAAAAAATCATCAATAAATACGAAGGGCAACTTATCATTCACGGATTAGAGGTGATACAAAATCAAATTTCATCTGGTGCTTTAGAGTTTAGCATTGATCTAGAAGACATACACATGAACATAGAACATAATCTAAAAAAAATGATAGGGAATATTGCAGGAAAATTGCATACCGCAAGATCACGTAATGATCAAGTTGCAACAGACTTTAAACTTTGGATACGTAAATCAATAGTAAAAATAGAACATTACTTACATGAATTACAAGAAACCATCATTAATATGGCTGAATTGCATTACGATACCATCATGCCAGGATTTACACATTTACAAATTGCCCAACCTGTAACATTAGGTCATCACTTAATGGCATATTTTGAAATGTTTAAAAGAGATTTCTCACGTTACCAAGATTTATACAAACGCATGAATCAATGTCCTTTAGGATCTGCAGCATTAGCAGGAACATCTTTTCCAATAGATAGACACTTTGTTGCACAAGAACTAGGATTCTACAGTCCAACAGAAAATTCCATAGATGCTGTATCAGATAGAGACTATGCCATTGAATTCTTATCAAATGCTTCAATTTGCATAATGCATTTATCAAGATTAGCAGAAGAGATTATACTATGGTGCAGTTATAACTTCAAATTTATAACACTTTCTGACAATATCACAACTGGTAGTTCAATAATGCCACAAAAGAAGAACCCAGATGCAGCAGAGCTTATCAGAGGCAAAACTGGAAGAATTTTTGCATCGTTAAACCAAATATTAGTAGTCATGAAAGGATTACCGTTAGCATATAGCAAAGATATGCAAGAAGATAAGGAAGCAGTATTTGACGCTGCAAACAATTTAATGTTATGCATAGAAGCAATGAATAACATGCTAACTAACATAATAATTAATAAAAACAACATGCTAAAAGCAGCAGAGCATGATTATTCAACAGCAACAGACCTTGCAGACTGGTTAGTAAAAAATCTTAATCTCTCATTTAGAGAGTCTCACGAAATGACTGGCCAAATAGTTAGGCTTGCTGAACACAACCAATGTAAATTACATGAATTAACATTAGAACAAATAAAAACAATTATTCCCACCATAAATGAAACTGTATTTTCAGTATTATCAGTAGAAAATTCAGTTGCTAGCAGAACCAGCTATGGAGGCACTGCACCTACTAATGTAATGGAAGCAATAAAGAAAGGTAAAGCATACCTTAGCAACATTAAATGCTCACAATAGACAAAAACAATGTATAATTGCTTCATAACATGACAGCAAACCAATCTTATCACTATGTAGACTACAAACTTATCATGATGCACTAAGTTACAAAAAATAATCAATTATGTAGTTGTATAACCAATATATTTATCAATATACTTATGATACTCTCATTTACAAAAAATCACCACTTTTATACATTACATATCATAAAAACAATTAATGAACTTAATTAATACGAACTCATTACATATTCACATTGAAGCCACATTCTTTAATATATAAAAACCATATCATTAGTAAAATTAATTTCATTTCTACAAATTATGATAAAAAAAGATATATCTATATTTAAACCGGCAACTATTCTTACAACTCCATTAGCACTCTTAGCATACTTCTATTTATATCTTTATGTTTAACACACCAATATTTCATAACCTAGTAATCAAGTATATACCCTCAATCAGAATACCATTTGATACTCAATTCCAATAAAACTATAACCTAACTAGATTAATAATTTATAGATTAACTACACTGATAACTTTCATTTGTAAACACACACACTAGCTTTATCAAATAGACATCTTACTTTATATACAACAATGTATTTTTCAAAAATTCACTACTTCTTGTTAAATATAGTATTGCTTAACAACTTCTTACAAATAAGAACATTACTTTTTGTTCACAAGTAGTATATGTATAACACTGTGATCTTCATGAGAAATACTATTAACGCAATTATTTTTTATGTTATCTACAACATTAGCTAATAATATTCCATTTAAATGATCAAGTTCATGTTGTATACATCTAGAAAGCCACCCATATACTCTAACAACACATTCATTGCCTAATAAATCTGTATATTTAAAATCCATATGTCTTGGTCTTGTAATATTAATCAATCCATAAGATTTAGCTGAAGAACAACCTTCAAATAAATCAACAGTTTCAGCAGAAAAACTAAGAACTTCAGGATTTATACACACCATATTTTTACCATGTAAAGAATGGTGTCCAGATAAAACCTTTATATCCTGTGTAACATCAAACAATCCACTAAACATATTTATAGTAAACATTCTACTATGATTACCAAGTTGCACTGCAGATAATCCTACAGTCTTACTATGCTCCATAACTTTCATCATATCATTAGCTAACGCTATAATTTCTTGATCTATCTTCTCAATAGGATGAGATATAGCATGCAAGTTTCGTAAATCTTGAGCATTATCAACAGATAAGATATTCATATTATATTCCCCTCAACTTTTAGTATAAGCAATTTACAGTATAATTCTATATATTTCATTATCTTAACAGTTGTTATACACATTTATTAGTTATACAAGTAGTATTTTTATAAAAAACTGATATAATCAGTGCATATGTGTATCAACTAATCATTAAGTATTGTGTCATTTAAACAGATATTCACTAACCCACTGTTTTGCATACCACCAGAAATTGCGCATAAAATAGCAATCTTTGCATTAAAAAACAATTTTATTCCTGTAAAGAAAGTTGATATTCCAAGGTCACTTAACATTCGAGCCTTTAACAAGTTCATTAGAACTCCCATAGGCGTAGCAGCTGGATTTGACAAGAACGCAGAAGTAATACAACCTTTACTTTCTAATGGGTTTGGTTTTGTCGAAGTTGGAACAGTCACAAAACATCCACAAATAGGTAATAAAAAACCACGTGTACATAGGCTAATCAATGAAGAAGCAATAATTAATAGTATGGGCTTTAATAATAAAGGAGTAGATTTTTTAATAAAGAAAGTAGACAATATCGAACTTAACCACTGCATATTTGGTATAAATATAGGATTTAACAAAAAATCAAAAAATCCTATTCAAGATTATTTTGACCTAGTACAGAAAGTCTATGGTTTAAGTAATTACATTACACTTAACATATCATCTCCTAATACTCCAGGGTTACACGAATTTCAAAAACAAGATTTATTATCAGAACTACTAACAGCTATATCTCAAGTCCGTAAGTCAGCAGATTATGCAGAATCCATACCTATAATGTTAAAAATCTCACCAGACATTAATGATAACACAAAGCAAGATATTGTAGATTTAGCACTACAATATAAAATCAGTGGATTAATCATAAGCAATACTTCATTACAGCATCAAAAACTACTCAATACACACATAAATATAAGAGGAGGATTAAGCGGGAGACCACTTTTTGATTTATCAACACAAGTACTATCTGAAATATACCACATTTCCCAAGGCAAACTTTTATTAATAGGATGTGGTGGAGTAAGTAGTGGATATCATGCATATGAAAAAATAAAAGCCGGTGCATCTCTAATACAGTTATACACTGCCATAGTGTACAACGGATTCAACATAGCTAATAAAATCAGCTTAGAATTAGCTGAACTCCTAGCTGCAGATGGATTCACTAAAGTAAGTGACGCAATAGGATATAACCATTAATAGAAAAAGATGTTAATAGCAATAGATGTAGGAAACACAAATATAAAATTTGCAATCTGTACAAGCAACAGAATACTCAAAATAATAAGAATAGCTTCACAAATAGCAAAAACAGCAGATCAATATTTTTTTTATTTAAATAACACAATAAATCAATTAAATGTAGATTATAAAAACATAAATAATATTATTATATCAAGTGTAGTACCAAGCATCACACAACCAATGCTAGAATTAAGTAAAAACTATTTCAATATAAATCCTACAATACTAGATAACAATCACGCAGATATTTTCAACATTAAGATAAATCTACAAAATAAAACATTAGGATCAGACAGATTAGCAGACATAATCGCAGCAAGTAATATATATCCTAACAAAGACTTATTAATAATAGGGATGGGAACTGCAACAGTATTTAACTTACTTAATAAAGATAAATGCATATATGGACAAGTAATAGCACCTGGAGCACATATTCTGGCAAAAAGTATGAGACAATTTACTGCACTATTACCAGAGGTATTAGTATCAAAACAAGATAAAGTAGTACATAATAATATATACTATGCTATGGAATCAGGAGTGTATTGGGGATATATAACAATGGTGAATGGAATGACTGAAAAAATCATCAAAGAAGAAAAAAAAGATCTACATGTAATAGCAACAGGAGGAAACTCTCACTTATTCTTTGATCATAAAACTGCTATTAATAACATTGAAACAGACCTAACTATCAAAGGTATTTTATATTTACACAATATGCTATCTAATAACAAAGCTAAAATAACATTTGATTAAAAATTGATTTTCATAACTACAATATTACAGAAGCAGTAACATATTATTTAAAAAATTAAAAAGCCTGCCAAAGTAATAATATGAGGAAAAACAGTTATCACCTAAATGAAAACTACAAATATGTAAAAAAATGTAAATAGTAAACACATAGAATTTTCTCATAAAGCTAGAGTAAAAACTAGCTAGTAGTAATCTACACTTTTTAGACTTACTATTCGTATTTACATATAAATTCACATACAAATTATAACTAAACTTATTGATTAAACGAATAAGTTCAGACATAATTTTAGGATTCAGCAGTAATCATTACTTAATTCAAATATCCTCTCACACCCTGTAACAGCACATAAGACTAGCAAATTAATAAGATAACAAAATTTGCATAACCTGTTACTTTAGCATCATCAGACTTTGAAAGAAATATTATCCTAAAGCTAAGCATTGTATTCATCTACTCATAGAAAAACACATGTTATTACAATATAAGAAAACTTCTAACCTAACATATGATAAATACCATTTACAATATTACCTGAATACTATCTAATTCAAGGTCCAAAAGAAGCATTATCCTGAAGCTAAACCTTATATTTACTTACCAATCGTAAAACACATGTTATAACAATACCAGCAGACTTGTAACTTAACATATGATAGATACCATTTACAATATCACCTGAATACTATCTAATTCAAGGTCCAAAAGAAGCATTATCCTGAAGCTAAACCTTATATCTACTTACCAATCGTAAAACACATGTTATCGCAATACCAGCAGACTCGTCACTTAATATATGATAGATACCATTTACAATATCACCTGAACACTATCCAATTCAAGCCCAAAAGAAGCATTATCCTGAAGCTAACCCTTATATTTACTTACCAATCGTAAAACACATGTTATAACAATACCAGCAGACTTGTAACTTAATATACGATAGATACCATTTACAATATTACCTGAATACTATCTAATTCAAGGTCCAAAAGAAGCATTATCCTGAATCTAAACCTTATATTTACTTACCAATTGTAAAACACATGTTATCGCAATACCAGCAGACTTGTAACTTAACATATGATAAATACCATTACAATATTACCTGAACACTATCCAATTCAAGGTCCAAAAGAAGCATTATCCTGAAGCTAAACCTTATATTTACTTACCAATCGTAAAACACATGTTATCGCAATACCAGCAGACTTGTAACTTAATATATGATAGATACCATTTACAATATCACCTGAACACTATCCAATTCAAGGTCTAAAAGAAGCATTATCCTGAAGCTAAACCTTATATCTACTTACCAATCGTAAAACACATGTTATCGCAATACCAGCAGACTTGTCACTTAATATATGATAGATACCATTTACAATATCACCTGAACACTATCCAATTCAAGCCCAAAAGAAGCATTATACTCAAAAATTTTGTACCCATTTACCACTGGTAAAGCACATCTTAAAGAAACTTCTATCCTAATAAATACATCACTTATGTTATCTTAGCACCATACAATACAAAACTTTAAAAGTAAGAATTAACAATACCCTGCATCCCCATTTATTCATTACAAAACTAACCACTATGTTCACGTAAGATTAACACAATATCAAGAACATTAATGCTAGTTTTCAGCTCTTAACATATAAAATCTAATTAAACCATCAATACTAACTATCTCATCTCGAAAAAATTATCATAATTTTAATATCAAACAAAACTACATAAATAAAAATGAAAAAATTTACAACAGCCGTAATAAACTACCAATACCATTGAAGTTTTTATCGCACAGTATTTTTACACAAAGACCAGAACTATAACTAAATTCACTAACTTAGAAATCTATTGAATGCTAATTTAACAAAATGCAAAACTACAAAATCATAATTTTTAAGAAACACTATTACTACAATCACATTTAGATATACTTGCAGATGCCTTTTTAATCATTTCAGTTACGCTTGGACTTACATGCAATAATATATTTGACAAAGTTACTTTATCAATATTATGCGCTATTGACATTAGTGAATTTATATCCAATAACCCAAATATTTCCGCAGCTAATTCAACAGGCATATTTTCATATATTTTTACTAAACTGTGTATTCTTTCTTTGTTATCATCAACCTTAATTAATGATGCTAATACTTTCTTCACATTTTCTAAGTATAAAATCTGCTCATTATTGTGTTTTTCAATATCTCTTAACAAAATTTCTTTATTCTTTAAGCTCTCTTCTTGCTTTAACAAATGATAATACCAATCTTGCAAATCTATAATGGATATAGTACTACTATCTACCTGAACTAAGCTTATTTTATTCTTTAAATCTTTAGAAAAATTATCACTACTTTTAACAAACGTAACACTATCTAACAAATTAAACTCTACAACTTTATCATCACTAATGCTATAGGCACCATGCAATAAAACTCCAGTTATAAAGAATATTAACACTACATTAATCACATAAATCACTTGCATACTATCAATAAACTATTATACAGTGTTCTCAGAATTGAGTATGTTATAATAAAACACTATAGTGATTTAGCAATAAATAATTATAATGTTTTGTGCTAACATTACTTATAATCAAATACTTTAATAATAAAAAGCGGTGAAGAAATTTTTTATATTATTCATATTTTGGTTAATTTTATCAGGATATTTCGATTTATTTTTCATAACATTAGGTGCTGTAAGCTGCATAACTACATTAGTCATAACAAGAATCCTAAAGAATGCTATACCATTAAATGAGAATTATACTTACTACCAACCAAGAACTCATACATTTATATTGCACCTTTTATCTTATTTTGCATGGCTTATTCAACAAGCCATATTATCTAACATACATATAATAAAAAAAGTATGGAACTTTAGAACAAACATTAATCCACCAATTTTCAAAGTAATACAAAGCAAACAAACTACAGGTTTAAATGCACTAATAGTTGCAAATTCCATAACATTTACTCCCGGCACAGTAAGCATAGATGTTACAGACACTACACCATATAAAATAACAGTCTTAGCTATAGATCAAGAATCGATGTCTGGTGTAGTAGATATTGACAATAAAGTTATAACTTTATAACTTTTCCTAAAAATTACTACTACAAGTTTAGAATTTTCTTATAATTACAAACTATAAAACTAAAGTATTGTATTGATAAAAATCAACATATCACAACAAAAACAACCTATTCGAAAACTTTTCTAATAAATTTCACTATAAAATAACCATAAACCACTATTTACTCGCACAAATACTTTTTGAATTAATAACTCATATCTTAAAAATCAAAGTTCACGTGATACTACAAAGAAATCTACTAAATAAACACTTCTAATATTTATTTCACATTTCCAACATGTCAATAGGTTGCTACAATTACCATAATTATATGCACTATTAACACTCATTAACAAATTGCTACAATGAAATTGACAAACTGACAATGCCGTCTTCATCCCACATCTTAAACACTTCACTAATGCAAACTTACTAAAAACTATCATATTCCTGATAACTTACAATGCGATGCTTTACATTATTAACAAAATTAAAGCTCATATTGCCATTAATTCTGACATACTGTTAATTCTAACATTACGAAAAAAACTACGAACATTTTTACTTCTAATAATATTACTTTTACTTCCTTCAGGACGTGTAGATACACCTGCACCATCATCATTAGCAGTACGTTTATCTTCATCCATAATTTTTTTTAATTTTGATACATCAAATTTAAAACTTTCAGATAATTCAAAAAATTCAGAATCAATAAATCCTAAATCTAATTGTAACTTTTTTTCTTTCCTAAGACAAATCTTACATTCCTCAGCAATTAAGTGGGTAGTACTATACAAAATATCATTAAAAAATGCAAACTTTGTCCTTTTTAATATAACAGAACCTGCAACTGTACCAACAAAACATGCATATTTTCCAAATTTAGAAATTACAGACCCTTTATTACTTACTTTACCATTTATTATAATATTCCTATTTCTTACAATCACAGTACCAGAAACATTTCCACAGACCTCTACAACACCAGAAACACCTCTATGCTGTATTATAGGATTCCTCTCAACTTTAACTGCTGATCTATCTTGCACACAATTATCAACACTAACTGCAGTACTACCAGTTGCAGATTCCTCTTCACTAATAAGACATCCAGTAACTGACCCTACAATTTTCACTGACTCACGACATGATGATACTACTTTTCCCTTAATATTTCCATGTAAAGTAAGATTATTACAAGTTAAAACTACTTTTTTAGAAATATCTCCTTTGATAATCATGCCATAATAACAACTACCATCTAATTCATAACACACCTCATTAGTTTTGAAGTATTTTAACGAAATAATCACCTTGTTCTTTATCACAAATGAACTAAGATTTTGCTTATCAAAATTTGTCGAGTTAAACACTTCAAAATAATGACTTAATCTTTTAACATCATACACTTGCATTTGATATTTGGACAGCTTACGTATTACGCAATCTTTACTGACACCAAAATTTACACCATTTACCTCACATTTATGCACCAGAGTATACAAAGATTTTACATAAGAATCTATCCAAGATGTATCTAGTTTCTTAACATACAAATCTAAATCAGGAATAGAAGCAATCAGGTTATAATATAAAAAGCAAGGTTTTAAGCCCTCTAAAATAGCAGACTTACAAGCACTAAAACTGTTTTTATTTATTAAAAAGTACAAAACCCAATTTAGTAGATTAGGCTCTTTTTGTAACTTATCTGTAAATCTTAAATACCGATCTATGGATTTATTTAAACCATCAATCATATCTTTTATAAAATTTTCTAACACCTTATTAGCATGAACTGCATACTGATCTACTAAAGCCACTGATTTACCCATACAGCTACTTATCATTGGAAGATTTTCAGCTGAAACATCTTGTTTATCACTTTGGCAATTACTGAATGCCTGAAACATTAGATCCTGTTTGCTAGAAGAAGGATTAGACACATCTATACAATCTACAGCATTAAAGGAGACAAATTTCTTATTTTGATTACTTAACGTACTACTTAAACCCGCACTACTTCCCGCATTAGTATTTCGGCAACCCAACCCTTTCTCAACATATTGTTTTGCCTCCATTAGCTTTGCATCTGAGTAACTTCTTGATACAGAACTACCATCCTTTACTTTGCTTGTCCTTACTGTATCATACCCGATATACTTATAACTCTTTCTATCAAATAATCCTTTTGATGATGCACTTTCCCCAACTTTCTTATTACTTTTAGCATTCACATAAGAGATAAACTCTTCCAACAGCTGCATTTTTAAAAGTGCACCACCTCCACAAGATCTTACAAACTTTCCATCAATACGTTTATGAATAACATTAGTATCATCATTACTTAAAACTTGCTCAACATAAGATAATGACATATTAAATATATTAACTAAAGCTTCTTTACCCAACTCTGCAGCTAATATTTTGACTAACTGATTCATATTACCTGCCTCTTTAACCAACGAGTCTAATAAACGTTTTCTACCTTCTTCACTTTCCATGTACTGTACAATACTACGACTTGCATCACTCAACTTTCCTCGAAAAAATAAGTTACTTCTATCAGGTATTCTATCTCTCTTGGTAGAATTACTACGCCGAACACTACTTAACGTATCTTTTATACTTGAAAAAGTAGGTGTTGTTCTACCAAGTGTACTAGCTTTACGTTCAATATTATAATAACCGTGCATTGCAGTATCACTATCACACTTACTGCTACTGGGTATATCTTGACGTGTTCCACTTACACCTGCCATTACAGGATATTCTTCACCGGATTCACCAGATTCTTCACATATAAACTCATAATCAAGTATTCCATTTCTCTTAGTAGAACTACTACTCAGAGTATCACATAACATATCTTTTGGACTTGATGTAAAAGTAGGTGCTGTTTCATCAAGTTTACTAGCTTTACAGTCAATATTAAAATAATCTTGCATAGCAGGATCATTACCATACTTACTGCCACTGGGTTGATGTGTTTCACCCACACTTGCCATCACAGTATATGCCTCACTAGACTCACACTCAATCTCACAATAATGATGCATATCAGCACCATTTTCCTCATTATCATCCAGTACAACACAGTATTGATCTTCTTCAACACTATCATCATCAAAAGCACATGTTTTACTAAATTCCATAGCATCAGCTTTCACATCCTGATTGGCAGCTGTTAAAGGAATATCATATACTGGATTACTTTGAATTGGTTGATCAGTTGTTTCCTTTAGATCTCCACCATTATCACTATCGTCTGCAAAAGCATCAGCATTACATTCTTCTGACTTAACATGTCTAACATCTGACATTATAGACATGCCAACAGCATCATTATCTATTTGCTCCTTTGCATTAAATACACGTTGTGTTAAACAAGTGATATTACGTTCACCAAATAATCTTGCCCGATAACTTTCACGACTTAATATTCGATTTAAAATTAAAACCCTAACTAGCCTAAGATTACTGTCATTCTGACATATTTTTAATTCTCTATCCAATAACTCTGCTTGTTTATCTTTATTGCATAACAATATCACGTTAAATACACCACGACATTTTATCAACTCATTTAATGTGTGTTTCAAAAATATCCCTAAAGTTCTTATTTTTAATTCTACATTGTGTTTATTACGTAAAACCACCAAATCAGTAGATTTTTCTAAAAGCTCTTTATAATCAGCCTTTCCTTGCTGCAACCTTGATAAAATAGCATGTATTTGTCCTGTTACAGATAATACAAAATCCATTTGCTCACTAATAAACAACATATAATCATTGATACTTCTATCTTGCTGTTCACTAGCAGCATTTGCTACAGTAGTAGTACTATGACTATCATTATATACAACCGTTTGCCACGAAGGCATAGTTGTATTTGTTCTGTGTAATACACTCTCATCAAAATTTTCATAATGTAATACAAGAGTTATGCATGAGTGACATAGTGTATCCTTACTAATCACTAAATGCGGTATATCCAATTTTGATATCGGACTATTAACAAGAATATTCAAATTATACATGAAAAATCTCAAGTCATAAAAAAAGTTCGTCATGCAAGAAGAACATATAGTCTTTAAAAAAAAGTCTTCATCTTTTTCTAGTAGATTAACAAAACTAAATATCTCTTTATAGTGTGAGAGTAGAATCTCACTCACACCTTTTAGAATATCGTGTTGAAAACTAAACATAGAAAAATACTGATCGGTAGTTCCTTGATTAACAGAATCATCTCTTAATGAAACACTATCTTTCTTACTATCCTGCGTGCCAGATTGCGGAAGAGAAGACAATTTTTTACTACTATTACCAAAACGTGCTAACATGAGTGTACACCTGAATTAGTTAACAATTTTATCCTAACTATTAATATTTTTACCATATACATACAAAAGTCCTCGTCCTTATTTTTCATACAATTCACAAGAGTACCGTCTATAAATTATTTTGATAAACTTAACGATAAAGTTTAATAAATATCTACCTACTTCATTAATATTAGTTAAGTATAAAGCCTCATTTTCACTCTGAATATCAGCTTATTTACAAAGACCATAAGATTAAATTATTGATAAAAGTACCACTGACTTGAGTAATTATTTTTAACTATAAGTTAAACAAATTACATGATAATCTGCTACCACAAAGTTAATTTAGAGCTATACACAGCAAATATACTTTAACTACATGTTTTAAACTTACAGCACAATTATCAACAACAAATAATCTACATTGCGTTTTTCCATAATATTAATTTATTAACAATACATTACATAAACTGATAATCAAAAACACCTTACAACTATGTCATTAACACATAGATGTACAAATTGCTATGGTAAAGCAACACTAATAGCTTATCATCAAACGCCTTTTAAACTATACAATACCAATTAATAAGTTTTTTTACATAATCTTAATACCAACTAACAAGAAATATGCCACTATATAAATAATAAAAAATAACAAGTCAATATAAAAATTTAATATAATAAGTAAAGATACTAATATTATTTTATATTTTTATAATAATTAATTAAAATAATATTTAATTTTTAATAAAACTTATTAAAAACTAAATATTAATATCATCACAATCACAACACTTATATATAAGCTCTAATTCTTGCAAAGCATTGACACTGACAACAGTAAGCTTGACAAAAATACCTATATTTTTAAAAAAGTTTTTATATAAAACTTCATTTACCACTAAAAACTTTCCTTCGTAGTGAATCTCAAGTATAAATAAATCTCTACCATATTAACCAAAAAGCCTACTATGTCAGACTTCTCAATAGAAAATGAAATATCAAAATCAGTAAATAAAAAGAACTGTATTATTGTTGGAGTTGACGAAGTAGGATACGGGTCATTAGCTGGTCCTGTAGTATCAGCTGCTGCTTTTTTCTTAAGGTACAATAACGACATAATATACAACATTAAGGACTCAAAAAAACTTACTCCAAAAAAAAGGATAGAAGTCTATAATACAATCACCTCAATTGTAAAATGGAGTATAGGACTTGCTGACGTATCCGAAATAGATCAACACAACATATTAAACGCTACACATCTTGCAATGCAAAGAGCACTTAACGGATTAAATTATGATATAGATTATGTAATAGTAGATGGAAACAAAGTACCAGATTTACCATGGGATACAAAAGCCATTGTAGACGGAGATAACATAAGTGTATCAATTGCAGCAGCATCTATAATTGCAAAAGTTACAAGAGATAAGCTGATGGAAACATTACATGCACAATATCCAGAGTATCACTGGAATAAAAATAAAGGGTATGGAACTAAACATCACTTAGAATCCTTATATAAATATGGAAAAACTATACATCACAGAAATACATTTACCCCATTACCAAAAATTACCAAACTTTATAGTAAATAAATATAGTAACAACATGATACATTAAGAAAAACTCCAAATTGTAATATCCTACAATTTTTGTATTTAATTAATTCATCTAAAAAAATATACAGGTATATATAATACCAAACCACATGATAGAACTTAATTCATTTATTATAAATCATAAAGATTAAATAATCTAACAGCAAAACATAAAACAATGTCACTGATATATCAGAAAATTTTAGAATATAACCTGCAACATTTAACCAATTTATATAATTTAAAAAAAACACATTCCTTATTGAACTAGCCACAAATACTATACTTATGTTTAATTCACTATAAGATTATAAATATTAAAAACCTCACAGTAAAATAGACAGAGCTAATTGATTCATAACAAAATTTAGGAGATAAAATTCATAGTGCTGTACTCAAGCTTACGCAACATTTACATGAAAAAACACAACATTCATGTACAAATCCACAACACTATATTTAGTAATCCATCATTAAATCACAACAACAGTATAGGAAAATTTTCATACAATTAAGCAGAAGCATTAACAATATAGAAAAAATCTGTCACTAAAGTAACATGAATACAAAAACACACTCAAAACAATACTGATAGATAACCTATAAAAATGAAGTATACTGAAAACTTAAAATTATTTATATCTAATTCGATATAAGTTTCTTTATAATCTTATTTAAACCTTAGTGATCTACTAAAGGACCTATAATATCATTATACAATAAATAAAATACCCAAAATAAGAAATAAAAAGCAACGCTACTAAATTTAATATACTTATTTTAAAGTATCCAGATAACACATTAATGATACCACCCCACACTGGAACCCAAGAACATAACAAAGTTAATAACATCAATACTAACTTGATATAATAACCCAACTTTCCATAATCATCCTGCATTTTGTGATATTCTACACGTGCAAAAATTATCATTCTACCCAACAGCCAGTTAATAATACCACCTACAACTGTTCCTAATGTTGATATTAAAAGCATTAAAGCATAACTATATCCACCAAAATAAGTCATGATTTTAAATATCAACACTTTGTTTAAAGGCAGAACAAGAGCAGCTACCAAACTGTCAACAAACAACAAACTATAAATTTCTATCATTTATAAGACGCACTCTACATATCCCATGGGACCGGTGCGATTTGAACGCACGACCTGCAGATTAGGAATCTAACGCTCTATCCTACTGAGCTACGGCCCCAATATATCTTCAATCATATAGATTATTCATACAATGTAAACAAAATTTCAACTTCCTATTCTTAATCTATATTAGATATTCTATATGATGGATACTTAACTATTTTCAGCCACATTACAACACAAATTCTATAGATTATAAAACATAATCTTACGAATATTAGCATCAAATAAGCTAATACGTTAAGAATTATGTATCACTTTAAATACAAAAACATAAGTGTCATAAATGCACAATAACATTTAAAAATTACAACTACATTAACTTTATATATTCACATAACTTTACCTTTATGCATGATAATCTGTAACTTACACTAAACACAAATCTTGAAATGAGAACATTATAAGTACAGATACTAAATATAATATTTACAGAGCACATAGAATTTATGATTTACATAAATTACCAACACCAATGTCAAATAACATTAAGATACAAAACCATTTGTATTAACTTCAAACATAACAAGAAAAACATCTCATGTTTATTAACATACTCAATTAACAAACATAAATTATAATTTCTACAGTACCTATATTAATTTTTTTTGTTTTATCACATAACATAATTTTTCTATATCTGACAAGCTATGATTTACACTAAATACAAATCTAAGTCTTGGAGTTGGTACAGTAGGAGGACGTATTGCAACAACAAGAAACCCCTCTTCTTTTAAAACCTGTTGCGCATGTAAAACTTTATCTATACTTTCCATAATCAACAACACTATATGACTTTCAGGTTCAGCAAGATTTAGATTCTTACAAAAAAACTTTGCTAGTTTAATAGGAATATCAGTAACAGATTCACTTATAACATCTAATGCAGCATTTGCAGCTGCAATAACCATTGGAGGAAGAGCAGTTGTATATATAAAAGTTCTAGCTTTATTTTGTATATACTTTATAACAACTTCTGATGCACACACATAACCACCCAAAACACCAGCTGCTTTCGATAAAGTACCAACATATACATCTGAACTAGCACAATGCATTAACCCAAAACTATGTGCACAATCAGTAATAAGCCATGTTTTATATTTTTCCGCTAATCTTTTCAGATGATCAACTGGAGCAATATCTCCATTCATACTATATACTTGTTCAATTATAATAAAACAATGCTTATGCAATCTCCTAAATTCTTTCAATATATTCTCACAATCTTTGTAATCATTATGCTCAAATCTATAGTTCTTAGCACCAGAAAGTTTAATACCATCAATAATAGAAGAATGTACTAACTTGTCAGAAATGACCATATCATGTCTACCTACCAAAGCAGCAATGACACCAACATTAGCTAAATAACCACTACTAAATACTAAAGCCATTTCTGTATTATATATTTTTGCTAATTTTTTTTCTAAACATTGATAAATAACATTATTGCCAGTAACCATACGTGAAGCACCAGCACCTACACCATAACTATTCACTGCATTTATAGCTGCTTCCTTTAATAAAGGATGTCCTACTAACCCTAAATAATCATTACAAGAAAAAGAAACCAAGTTCTTCTCATTTTGAGACACAAAGCAACCTGATTCAGACTTAGTGATAGTAGAAAGTTCTCTATATAAATTACTTTTCTTTAAATTAATAAGTTCTTGATTTAATACTTTATCTAACATATCACTACAGCATTAAAATTTCATCTTGATAAACCAAATAACATAATCTGAAAGTAGCTTGATAAATATAACTAATTTTTAATGCAATAGGTTCCTATGTAACACTTTACTAACACATTAAAACTCTATAATACCACAACACAATCCTTATGTTAATAAATTAACTAAACAACTTTAAGTATCATAATAACCAAAACTTTTTCATATCAATTTCCAATTAACAATTCACTGTATAAAACTGCTACAACATATGAAACATATACAATAGTAATATTCATTCTTATTCACAAATAAAGCAATCATCTTTAAGCATAACAATAATAGAAATCTTACGCTCTACTAAATCAACTCTGACTTAAAAAGCTAAATTTTATTTTAAGGAGATAAACAACATGTCTTAAACATAATAACAATAGCAGTGTTCTACTAGATTTTAATTTCACTACCACTCAATTGCGTATCAAGCAACACATAACTAAAATTCTTATTTTAAAAATAAACAATATATTTTAAACACAGTAATAAACATAATGTTCTCCATATATAATATTAATTTTTACCACATGAAACACTAGTTTAATACTTTCTAATATATGAAAATTTATAATACTAAAAAGTTCCTACTTTGAAAAATTAAGTAACTACTGCAGATTATCAATTTTAACTCAGTACTTCCTTGCCATAATACTTCACATAAAACATAAAGCACCACCCACAAAAATCAAATAACTATTAAGCCATATACTTTAACCTTCTATCTAAACATAAGACTAATATTTATTGAGAATACAAGTAGCGTATCACACTATAGTTACTTCTTAATCCAAACAGTCAACATTACAAAAAATTAAAATTCTTCAATACTAAAAAACTATCTAGTCCAACATTAAATACTTTAACATCTTAATAATCAACAATACTATTATTATCTTTTGGTAAGTCATGATTAAAGCTATTACTATCAGACTGTAGCAATGCAGGATCTTGATATTCACTATCATAATACATAGAATAATCCTCCTTATTTAATAAAGATAGTTTCTTTATCTTATTCATTAAGAAACCAGTACCAGCAGGTATTAACCTACCTACTATTACATTCTCCTTTAACCCATATAAAGAATCTTCCTTACCAGAAAATGCTGCTTCTGTTAAAACTTTCGTAGTCTCCTGGAATGACGCTGCAGAAACAAATGAATTAGTATCAAGACTTGCTCTAGTAATACCTTGAAGTATTGGAGCATACTTAGCAGGAGATTTACCCATTTTGACCATGTTGTTATTAGTCTTTATTACTTCTTCTATATCTATATTCTCTCCAATTAAATACATAGTATCCCCTGGTTCAAATATCTCAACTTTTTGTAACATTTGCCTTAAAATTATTTCTATATGCTTATTATCAATACGTACACCTTGTAACCTATAAACTTGTTGAATTTCAGAGATCATATAATTTGCCAGTGCTTCAACCCCTAAAACACGCAATATATCATGAGGATCAGGATCACCATCCATTAATAAATCCCCTTTGTGTACAAAGTCACCTTCATTAACAATAGTATGCTTACCTTTAGGTACTAAATACTCAACAGGTGTCAATTTATCATCTACAGGCTTAATAAATATACGTCTCTTAGATCTATAATAATCTTTCCCAAACTCAACATAACCATCGATATCACTTACTATAGCGTGTTCTTTCGGACGACGTGCTTCAAATAACTCAATTACTCTAGGTAACCCTCCTGTAATGTCTCTAGTTTTTATAGATTCTCTTGGAATCCTTGTTATAACATCACCAGCATGAACTTTTTGCCCATCTTGTACATTCAATACTGCACCTATTGGTATAAAATAATTTGCTTCTAGCCCATTAGATAGTGTTATTATATTACCATTATCATCAACCAAAACTAATCTAGGCCTGAGGTTAGCACCTTGCAAGTGTAATTTCCAATCAACTACTACTCTATTAGAAATACCAGTAGACTCATCCAATACTTCATTAATAGATACACCATCTATTAAATCCATATACTTAATAATACCAGTCTTTTCTGTAATAATAGGCATTGTATAAGGATCCCACTCAGCAATCTTTTCTGTAATTTTTACAAATTGACCATCATTAACATAAAGTCTTGCACCATAAGGTATGTTATGACGCATTTTTTCGTTTCCAACACTATCAAGTAATACTATTTCACAAGATCTGCTCATGACAATCTTATTACCATGTTTATCTTCAACAACATTACTGTTCACTAACTTTGCTTTAGCATCTAATAACGCTATCAAGTTGGAAGTTTCAACACCTCTCATTGCAGTACCACCCACGTGGAAAGTACGCATAGTTAATTGAGTACCAGGTTCACCAACAGATTGAGCAGCTATTACACCAACAGCTTCACCTATTGATACAACATCACCAATCGCAAGATCTCTACCATAACACAAAGCACAAATACCTTTTTTAGCTTCACAAGTAAGAGGTGATCTTACTTTCACAGCATCCAATCCTGCTATTTTTATCTTCTCAACCTTAGACTCATCTATTAATTCTCCAGCTTTAACAAGCAACTCTTCAGTAATAGGGTTATACACATCAATAGCAGCAACCCTTCCAAGTATAATATTATCTAATGTCTCAACTACAGCACCACCTTCAACAACAGACCTTATTGCAAATCCATTGTGTGTTTTGCAATCATATTCAACAACTATACAATCCTGAGCAACATCAACAAGCCTACGAGTTAAGTAACCAGAATTTGCAGTTTTTAAAGCAGTATCTGCTAATCCTTTTCTTGCTCCATGAGTTGAATTGAAATATTCAAACACATTCAATCCTTCACGGAAGTTGGATATTATTGGAGTTTCAATAATTTCACCTGAAGGCTTAGCCATTAATCCTCTCATACCTGATAATTGTTTCATCTGCGATGCAGATCCTCTAGCACCAGAATGTGCCATCATATAAATAGAATTTAACTTATTTTCTGGATCATAGACAGAAATAGCTTTCATCATATCCTTAGCTATTAGATCAGTACACTTAGACCACTCATCTATTACTTTATTATATCTCTCACTTCTTGTAATCAAACCATCCTGATACTGTACAGCAAATTCTTTTATCTTATCACTAGCATTATCTACATGCATTGTCTTAGTATCTGGAATAATCATATCTTTACATCCAAATGAAATACCAGATTGTGAAGCATACTTAAATCCAAGAGACATTAATTTATCTGAAAATTCAACAGTTTCACTTTGACCACAGTTTCTGTATACTAAGTCAACTATTGATGTAATTTCCTTTACAGTCAAAACTTGATTTATCAAATCAAAAGTTAAATTTTTATGTTGTGGAAATATTTGCCACAATATCAACCTACCAGGAGTGGTTTCAATAATTTTAGAATAATACGAAGGCTTATCACCCTCTACATCATAATTACAATAAGTCATCCTATATTTAATTTTACTACATAGATGGACATCCTTATTGTGTAAAGCATATTCCACATGACTAAAATCACCAAAGAATAAAACTTCATCTTCAGACTGTGCTTGATCTTGTAAAGTTAAGTAATATATACCAAGTACTATATCTTTTGAAGGAACAATTATTGGCTTACCATTAGAAGGACTTAAGATATTATTAGTAGACATCATTAATATCCTAGCTTCAAGTTGCGCTTCTAGTGACAATGGGATATGTACAGCCATTTGATCTCCATCAAAATCAGCATTAAAAGCACTACATACTAAAGGATGTAATTGTATTGCTTTCCCTTCTATTAACACTGGGTCAAAGGCTTGTATACCTAGCCTATGCAAAGTAGGCGCCCTATTTAACAATATTGGATGTTCATGTATTACTTCATCCAGAATATCCCAGACTTCTGGTTTTTCATTTTGTATCATCTTATTCGCTAACTTTACTGTTGGCACAATACCATACATTTTCAGTTTAGAACAAATAAACGGCTTAAACAATTCAAGAGCCATTTTCTTTGGTAACCCACACTGATGTAATTTTAAGTTAGGACCTACAACAATTACTGATCTACCAGAATAATCTACCCTTTTCCCTAACAAGTTCTGCCTAAAACGCCCTTGCTTACCTTTTAACATATCACTTAATGATTTCTTGTATCCTACACTTCCTGCTTTATTAGAAACATAACTACGACGTGTACTATCAAAAAGAGCATCTACAGCTTCTTGCAACATTCTCTTTTCATTACGAATCATAATCGCAGGCGGATTCAATTTTAACAATTTACCTAACCTATTATTACGGTTAATAATAGTACGGTAATGATGATTTAAATCAGAAACTGCTGGTCTTCCATTTTCTAAAGAAACTAGTGGTCTCAAATCAGGTGGTAAAATTGGGATAACAGTTAATATCATCCACTCAGGTTTATTACCAGAATTTATAAAATTTTCAACAATACGTAACCTTTTGACTATTTTCTTACGCTTCATTTCTGAAGTTGTGGACTCTAACTCTGTTCTAAGATTTGTGTTAATTGCATGTAAATCCAACCGTACTAACAACTCCCTAATAGCTTCAGCTCCAGTAAGCGCAAGAAAACTATCTTCACCATAATTATCCTTTGCCTGATTGTATGCACTCTCACTTATCACTTCACCCTTAGACAATGGAGTTGCAATAGGGTCAATTACTACAAAATCACCGCTATATAAAATACTTTCTATTAACTTAAGTGGCATATCAAGTAATGCACCTATACGAGACGGTAAAGACTTCAGGAACCAAACATGTGCTACAGGTGACACAAGTTCTATATGACCCATTCTTTCTCTACGCACCTTTGAAGAAGTAACCTCAACTCCACACTTTTCACAAATTACTCCTCTATAACGTTTTTTTCTATACTTACCGCACAAACATTCATCATCATTCACCGGTCCAAAAATTTTAGGACAAAAAAGACCTCCTTTTTCTACTTTAAACGTACGGTAATTAGTAGTAGAAATATCTTTAATCTCACCATACGACATTGCTCTAATGCTCTCAGGACTAGCTATAGATATACAAATCTTATCGAATGATTGTGCAATACTAGTATAGCCATACAAATCCAACATCTTCATATACTACTACCCCTTAATTATTAATTGTTTACTTCACTAGGTAAGAAACCCTTATCTTGCTTTAAAGCAACATCCAAACACAATGATCTTAACTCTTTTACCATAACATTAAACGATTCTGGTATACCACATTCAAAATTACTATCTCCTTTAATGATAGATTCATAAATCTTAACCCTTCCAACAATATCATCAGATTTAACTGTAAGCATTTCTTGTAAAGTATAAGCAGCTCCATAAGCTTGTAATGCCCAACATTCCATTTCTCCAAAACGCTGACCACCAAAATGCGATTTTCCACCTAAAGGTTGCTGAGTTACTAATCCATATGGACCTACAGACCTAGCATGTATCTTATCATCCACTAAGTGGTGTAACTTTAACATATATATGTATCCTACAGTAACTTTACGATCAAATTTTTCACCAATTCTTCCATCATAAAGATCTACTTGCCCTGAAACATCTAAATCAGCTAATTTTAATAAGTTAGAAATTTGACTATCCTTTGGTCCTTCAAATACTGGAGCTGCCATCGGTACACCACCACGCAACCTTTCCGCAAAAACTAAAAGGTCCTCATCACTCATAGATTGAATATTATATTTTAAATCTTGTCCATCATATACTTGATCTAAGAAGTTTCTTAAATGAGATACTGTTAATTCATCAATGTTATCTAATATATGGCCTATCTTTTTACCTAAGTTAACAGACGCCCATCCAAAGTGTGTTTCTAAAATTTGACCAACATTCATACGAGAAGGCACACCTAAAGAATTAAGTATAATATCAACAGGAGTTCCATCCTCTAAATATGGCATATCTTCAACAGGTACAATACGAGAGATTACACCTTTATTACCATGCCTACCAGACATTTTATCACCCGGCTGCAGATTATGTTTTACTGCAACAAAAACTTTAACTATACACAAAACACCTTGAGGTAAATCATAGCCATAATTCAACTTATCTATCTTTTGATCAAACTTACTATGAGCATTCTGAATCATCGAGTCAAATTTTTCTTTTAAGCTATTAATCTGGGACAATACAGTCTCATCAGATAAATTAACACTCCACCAATCTTTTTTTGGAGTAGATTCTAAATAATCATCCACACTTTGATTATTACATTGGACATTAGAATTTACTAAAACCCTCTTTAATTCATCATAAAAATATTCACTAACTACATCAATTTCATAATCTCTTTCTTTTATGAAGCCATTAATTTCATTTTGCTTAATTAAGAGAGATCTATCATTTTCTTCAACACCACGACGTACAAAAACATGAACATCAACTACTGTACCTTCAACATCAAGAGGTAAATATAAAGAAGAATCCACACAATCAAATACTTTTTCACCAAAAATAGTTACTAATAACTTTGTTTCCGGAGGCAAAGAAATTGGTGGCCGAGGAGTAACTTTACCAACCAAAATATCTCCAGCAGAAACTTCAGCACCAATGTTTACAATACCAACATCATCTAAATGAGATAAACTATCTTCATTGATATCAGGAACAGATCTCATAATCTTTTCTGGACCGAGTGTAGTATCTCTAACTACACATTCAAATTCTTCTATATGTATTGAAGTAAAGACATCCTTCTTTACAACTTCACTTGAAATAACTATTGAATCTTCAAAGTTATAACCCTGCCACGACATGAAAGCCACTAGCACATTTTTACCTAAAGCAAGTTCACCTTGATCAATTGCTGATCCATCAGCTATTACATCATTTGCCTTTACATAATCCCCAGGTTTAACTAAAGGTCGTTGATTAATACAAGTATTATGATTAGAACGCTGAAATTTCCTCAAATTATAAACATCAACACCTAAATATTCATTCTTCTCTTGATCAAAAACACGAATAACTATATATAACCCATCTACTCTATGGACAATACCTGCACGCTTAGCTAAAACAACTGTACCAGATCCAGCAGCAACTATTGATTCCATACCAGTACCAATCAAAGGGGCATCTGCCTTCAACAGCGGGACCGCCTGACGCTGCATGTTAGAACCCATTAAAGCACGGTTCGCATCATTATTTTCTAAGAAAGGTATTAAAGATGCAGCAACTGAAACAATTTGTTTTGGAGAAACATCTATATAATCAACTTCCTCCCTTTTAACCATTACAAAATTTCCATCATGCCTACAATAAAGCATATCATCAACAAACTGATTGTTTTCATCAAGAGTAGCACTAGCATCAGCTATATAATAATTACTTTCTTGCATAGCCAGTAAATACTCAACCTTATCAGTCACAACTCCTTTATCTACTTTTCTATAAGGACTTTCAATAAACCCATGCTTATTAATACGAGCATAGATAGCCAAACTACTAATTAACCCAATATTTTGACCTTCTGGAGTCTCAATTGGACAAATTCTCCCATAATGTGTTGGATGTACATCTCTAACTTCAAATCCTGCTCTTTCTCTAGTTAACCCACCTGGACCTAAAGCAGACAATCTACGCTTATGGGTAACTTCAGATAATGGATTAGTCTGATCCATAAATTGAGAAAGCTGAGAAGAACTAAAAAAATCTTTTAAAACTGTGGCTAAAATCTTAGGATTTACAAAATCACATGGCATTGCATTATCAAAATTTACAGAAGACATGTAATCCATAATCATTCTTTCAAGTCTCAGTATTCCAATTCTAAATTGATTTTCAATAAATTCACCAACAGACCTTACTCTACGATTACCAAGGTGATCTATGTCATCAACAGAACCTTCACCATCCCTTAGCAACACTAACTTTTTTATCACATGAATTATATCATCCTTAGTCAATACCGTAACATCTTCATTAACATTTAATCCAAGATGATCATTTAACTTTATTCTTCCAACAGTAGATAAATCATATCTTTCTTTTTCAAAAAACAATCCATCAAAAAAAGCTTTTATTGTATCCAAACTAGGTGATTCACCAGAACGTAAAACTTTATATATCTCAAAAAGTGCATCCTCATAAGTTACATTTTTATCTAAAAATAAAGTATTTAAAATATATGGACCAACTGTTAGAAAATCTATATTTAAAACAAAGATTTCTTTTATATCAAACAATTCTAATTTATTTATATGCTCACTAGTAATATTCTCACCTGCAGATATAATCAACACATTCCCATTTGGATCAAATAAATCATTAGCAATAAATAAACCTTGAATTTCAGCAAATGGGACTAAATACTCTTTAAGCCCATCATTAGCTAACTTTTTAGCCATTCTTAAGGTAATCCTTGCATTAGCTTTCACTAATACATTCCCATTGACATCTACCAGATCATGCGATAACCTAACACCCCTAAACCTATCAACAACAAAAGGTACTATCCACCCTTTCTCACATTTTACATAACGTATCTTATCGTAAAAAGTATTTAAAATATCATTATTAGATAGACCTAAAGCTCTTAAAAGCAAAGAAACCGGCAATTTTCTCTTTCTATCAATACGGAAGTAAAGTATATCCTTTATATCAAATTCAAAATCTAACCATGAACCTCTGTAAGGAATAATCCTAGCTGAATAAATTAACTTCCCAGAACTATAAGTTTTTCCTTTATCACTATCAAAAAACACACCTGGAGAACGATGCATTTGTGATACTATTACTCTTTCTATTCCATTTATGATAAACGTTCCATGAGGAGTCATTGTAGGAAGATCTCCTATAGAAACTTCCTGTTCTTTTATATACTTTATACTCTTTTCTGAAGTCTCTTCATCCACTACATATTTTACTTCCTTAAAAGATACTTCCTGAACTTTCCACACTATAAAACGCAGTACTATACGTATAGGAACAGAAAAGGTAATACCTCTTTTTATACACTCATATTCATCATACTGTGGTTCACCAATACTATAACTGACAAATTCAAGAACAGCTCTACCTAACAAATCCTCTATAGGAAACATAGATTCAAAAATATTCTTTATACCACTCTCAGTATTCTGACCTACACCAATAAATGCATTATATGAATCCCTCTGTATCTTTATTAAATCAGTCAAAGAATCTTTTATATCTATTGATTTTGCATAAGATAACCTAGGAACTGAATTAAAAGAATTTAATACATATTTAGTAGGCGTTACAGAAGAAGACATTCAAATCCCTCAAGATTAATAAATTACAAATAAAAGCTACACAAAAACTACTTAATAATGACTTTCGCTCCAGCATCTTCAAGTTTTTTCTTGATTTCTTCAGCTTCTTCCTTCTTATATTTTTTACCCTCTATTAATTCTTTTGCACCTTCTTTCTCAACAAATTCTTTTGCTTCTTTCAAGCCTAAGTTAGTACATTCTCTCACAGCTTTAATAACAGAAATTTTCTTATCTGCAGCATAACCATCAAAAATAACAGAAAAATCAGTTTTTTCTTCTGCAGCACCACTACTTTCAGCTTGACTACCTCCTGCTGCTGGAACAGCTGTTAACAACCCACCTTTAGGAAATCCTAACTTTTGTTCCATTTTATCCACTAATTCTGCGGCCTTACACAAATCTAAACTACAAATTTGCTCCACTAAACTATCTATATCAACAGTACTCATAAAAATTAACCCCAAATCATAAAAAAATAAAAAAGTATAAAATTAAAATATAGTATCACTCTTTACTACCAAGAGCTTTCAAACATAAAGCCAATCTTACCGGAATATTATAAGATATCATACTCATTATTTGTGCATGCAATTCTCTTAGAGATGGTAAACTAGCAAAGTACAACACTTTCTCACTATCTAATATCTCATCATTGCTATCATATGCACATAATAAACTTATCTTGCTTTTATTATCTTTCATAAATTTCGCAAGAATCTTTGAAATTAATATTATATCATCTGAATAAACAATAAATACAGAACCAAAAAATTTAGCAGATAATTCTTCTCTACCCATTTTTTTTAAAGCAATACGAGATAAGCTATTCTTCACTACCATTAAACCGCTATTAGCCATTTTTAACTCTTTTCTTAAAGAAAAGAAATCATTAGCTACCATACCTTGAAAATTAGCAATTATAAAATATTTAAACTTACTAAACAACCCCTCTATCTTGCTTAAATGCAACTCTTTATTACTACGCTTCACTACCTCTACTCCAATATTAATTATTTAAATTTTCCACTTTAACAGATTTCCCCATAGTTGAAATAACAAATACATCCTTAAAATATAAACCCTTTATAGAAGCAGGCTTACATTGCTTAACTGCACTAATTATTGCATTAAAGTTTTCCAACAAATCCTCAATAGAAAATTTAACATTCCCAATTTTTGCATGCACAATACCAGTCTTATCAGACTTAAATCTAATCTGACCAGACTTTATTATTTTAATAGCCTTAGCAAGCTCAAAAGTTACTGTATTAAATTTAGGATTTGGCATTAACCCCTTTGGACCTAATATCTTAGCAACAGAAGAAACTGATGCCATAAAATCTGGAGTAGTAAGACACCAATCTACATCTAACTTGCATTGCTTCTTCTTCACCTCTTCGATCAATTCTTCATCACCAACAATATCAGCCATAGCCTCTTTAGCCATTTCTAAATACCCACCTTTAGCAAACACTGCAACTCTCACTTCTCTTCCTAATCCCTTAGGTAATACAACACATCCCCTAACTTGCTCATCAGACTTTGAACTATTAATATTAAGATTTATTGCAACATCTACAGACTCACAAAAATTAGCTTTAGCAGACTCTATAACTTTTCTTAAACCTGACTCAACATCATAAACTTCATTACTAACCAATGAATTCATATTACTTACCCTACTACTATACCTTAACCTACCCTTCTACTACAACAATACCCATAGAAGATGCTGTACCAATAACCATCTTAGCCGCAGCTTCAACAGTATCAGCATTCATATCAGACATTTTACGCTTAGCTATCTCATAAATATCTGACATTTTAACTTTTCCAACATTATCCTTTCCAGGATTCACTGAACCTTTATCAATCACAGCAGCTTTTTTTAATAAGTACGATACCGGAGAATCACTTATTGTAAAACTATAAGACTTGTCATTATAAATAGAGATTCTAGCAGTAACTAAATCACCAATTTTGTATTGATTACATTCACTACTTGTAATATCATTAAATTCTTTACAAAATTTAGGCATCGGTATACCACGAGGCCCTAAGACAGAAGCAATTTTAGGTCCAGGACTGGCCTTCCCAGCTTCTATCATTAAATTTATCTTAGATATTAAAACAGCACTCATGATTGCGCCTCCATCTTCTGTATATGTTCTAACTTAAATTCTATTTTAGTCAGTCTACCAAATATCATAACACTGACTCCTGCTATTTTCTTATCTTCATTAATATATTCAACTTTGCCATTGAAATCCTGAAATAATCCATCGTTAATGACCACTTCATCACCAATTTCAAAATTAACAACACTAGTATCATCAACCACACTCTGACACATTTTTTTACGCATAGATTCCATTTCACTATCTGAAATAACTTTAGGAACACCAAAATCATTGTTTAAGAAATTTAATACTCTAGGTATACTTTTAACAAAATTTATCGAATTCTCATTTAAATTCATATACAAAAACACATACCCTGGTGACAACTTCCTTTTTACCAATATTTTTTTATTATGTTTAACACGAGTAATTTCCTCATACGGAATAAAAACTTCACGGAAATTTTCCTCTAAACCTAACACACGAGAATTTTCCAAAATAGATTGACAAACTTTTTCTTCGCTACCAGATGATACCTGAATAATATACCACTCATATTTCATAAATTACTCCAAGTATTATCTTTATCAACTTTAAAAATAAAAAATCTACACTACAAAATAAAATAGACATAAAAGTAATTATTAGTATTACTACAAATAAAAAACCTATAACCTCATTCTTAGAAGCCCAAGAAACTTGCAAAGCCTCTTGCTTCACTCCAAGTAAAAACTTAGTAATATTACTCATTATCAAACTACCTACAACGTCGTACTACTAAAATTAATGGCAGGAGTGATAGGAATCGAACCTACAACCTTCAGTTTTGGAGACTGACGCTCTAGCCAATTGAGCTACACTCCTATTCAATATCCATGTATCACTACTCCAAAATTTCAGTAATAATACCTGAGCCTACAGTTCTACCACCTTCTCGAATTGCAAATCTCAATCCTTGAT
>NZ_QOHL01000014.1:0-35776 GCF_004181775.1 Ehrlichia minasensis | reverse complement strand
CGTCAATGTTGTCTTACCATGATCAACATGCCCTATTGTACCTACATTTATATGCGGCTTCCTTTCTTCTACCATAACATTACACCCATATTATTTAGTTTTTATTTCATTAGCTACTATATTATCAGGTACTTGTTCATAGCAAGAAAAATACATGCTATATTGTGCCCTACCCTGAGACATAGAGCGTAAATCCTTAACGTAACCAAACATTTTTGCTAAAGGAATAAATGCTAATATTACTTTAGTATTATGACGATCCTGCATCTCAGCAACCCTACCTCTCCTACTATTAACATCTCCTATAACATCTCCCATATACTCATCAGGAGTTATTATTTCAACTTTCATAATAGGTTCAAGCAATATTGCACCAGCCTTATTCACCATATCCCTAAAAGCACCTTTTGCAGCTAATTCAAATGCTAAAGGACTGGAATCCACTTCATGAAATGCACCATCAAACAATGTTGCTTTAAAATCAATAACAGGAAAGCCTGCTAACATACCACTACCCCTGATATTTTCTAAACCACTTTGAACACCTGGTATATATTCTTTAGGTATTGCACCACCAGTAATCTTACTTTCAAACTGAAAACCAGAACCAGGAGGCAACGGCTCAAATAATATATTCACTTTCGCAAACTGCCCAGCACCACCTGTTTGTTTTTTATGAATATATTCAATCTCAACAGATTTAGTAATAGTTTCCCTATAAGCAACCTGTGGAGCACCTATGTTAGCTTCAACATTAAATTCACGACGCATTCTGTCTACAATAACTTCAAGATGCAATTCACCCATACCTTTTAAAATAGTCTGACCACTTTCAGGATTTACATACATACCAAGCGATGGATCCTCTGCAACTAATCTACTTAAAGCTATACCCATTTTTTCCTGATCTGCAGTAGACTTTGGCTCCACCGCAATTTCCATAACAGGCTCAGGAAACTCCATACGCTCTAAAATTACAGGATAATCCAGAGCACATAAAGTATCTCCAGTCACTGTTTTCTTCAAGCCAGCCAATGCAACAATATCACCAGCTTTTGCTTCTGTAATATCTTCTCTATTATTAGCATGCATCAATAGAATCCTACCTATAGATTCAGTAGAACCTTTTACTGCATTCAACACTGTAGTTTTGCTTGTTAACTTTCCTGAATAAATCCTTATAAAAGTTAAGCTGCCAACAAACTTATCAGTCATAACTTTAAAAGCTAACGCAACAAATTTACTGTCGATAGAAGACTTAATATTTACAGTATTAGAAGTTTTTACATCAAGTGCTTCTATCATAGGAATATCATTAGGTGCAGGTAAAAAATCAACAACAGCATCCAATAAAGGTTGTACTCCCCTATTTTTAAAAGCAGATCCACATAAAACAGGTACAAATTTCGATTGAATTACACCAGTACGAATACAACTTTTCAATAAAGAAGTAGATATTTCTTTACCTTCAAAATACAAATTCATTGCTTCATCATTGAGCTCAACAGCACTTTCTAAAAGTTTATTTCTATATTCTTGTGCACTATCAAGCATATCTTTAGGAATCTCTCCATAATGAAAACTCGCACCAAGCGAATCTTCATCCCATATAACAGATCTCATTTCTAATAAATCAACAACACCAACAAAATCCTTTTCAGATCCTATTGGCAACTGTAATACCAATGGGGTAGCACCAAGACGGTCAACTAACATATCAACACACCGGTAAAAATCTGCGCCCATCCTATCCATTTTGTTCATAAAACAAATTCTGGGTACATTATACTTATCAGCCTGACGCCATACCGTCTCTGACTGAGGTTCAACCCCTGCAACACCATCAAATACAGCTACAGCACCATCTAAAACACGAAGTGACCTTTCCACTTCAATAGTAAAATCAACGTGACCAGGAGTATCAATAATATTAATTCTGTGTCCATTCCAAAAACATGTAGTAGCCGCAGAAGTTATTGTAATACCTCTTTCTTTTTCTTGCTCCATCCAATCCATAGATGCAGCACCTTCATGGACTTCACCAATTCTATTTTGCTTCCCAGTATAAAAAAGTATACGCTCAGTAGTAGTAGTCTTCCCAGCATCTATATGTGCCATAATACCTATATTCCTACACTTAGATAACTCGTTATCTATGTTCACTGATTATCTCCAAAAATTAATATTAATTAAAGCGAAAATGAGAAAACGCTTTATTTGCTTCAGCCATTTTATACTTTTCTTCTCTCATCTTATATGCACCACCGCGCTTATTATAAGCTTCCAATAATTCATTACACAAACAATCCATATACATCTTATTACTACGCTTTCTAGCTGCTGCTGCAGCTTTAAAAATCCAACGCAAAGCTAATGAGACTGCTCTATCTTCTTTTACTTCAACAGGAACTTGATATGTTACACCACCTATCCTACGAGAACGAACTTCCATTTGTGGCATTACGTTATTTAGGGCAGCATTAAAAATTGACATAGCACCCTCACCAAGACGAGCTTCTGCCTTATTTAAAGCTCCATATACTATTTTTTCAGCTATAGACCTTTCACCAGAGCACATAATAACATTAATAAAGCGTGCTAACAATACACTATTATATTTTGAATCAGGAGAAATAGCTCTTTTACTTGCCCTACGACGACGAGACATACATTACCACATTAATTAACTTTTCTTCACACCATATTTCGAGCGTGCTTTCTTCCTGTTTTGTACTCCCCTAGAATCTAATGCACCACGTATAATATGATAACGAACACCAGGTAAATCTTTTACACGCCCACCCCTTATTAAAACAACCGAATGCTCTTGTAGATTATGCCCTTCACCAGGTATATAAGCTATAACTTCACTACCATAACCCGCAATTTTTACACGAGCAACCTTACGTAAAGCTGAATTTGGTTTTTTAGGAGTAGTAGTATACACCTTGACACATACTGCTCTCTTCTGTGGATTATGTTGAAGTGCAGGTGCCTTATTTAACGAAGAACGAGACTTTCGCGGTTTGCGAACTAATTGATTTATTGTTGGCATAATGTAATAACCTTACAGTTTATATAAAACAAATACAAATAGCACCATATTTTAATAGAAGCATATGTTACTTATAAAAGAATCATGAACCCTAGTCAATAGAAATTTAACGATTTTCACAAACTACACAGACTTATAATACAAAAACATTCAAGTACTCTCTATAAATACACTATTAAAAATTATTTGCAATTATTTATATCAGTATTTCCTAAATTTAAAAACAACATACCAAGCAAACACATTAAACTATATTGATATAACTACACCACATATTATTGTTGAACATGAAATTGTCTCACCTTCTTCCCAGATGCATTATAGAGTGTAACTATCACATTACCAGTAAGTCCAGGCTCCTGCATCGTAACAATGGCAAAACCAAAATCTAATTCATTTGTAATTGTATTCGCAATAACATCACCAATTCTAATATTTTTAACTAATAATTTATCTTCAGGGACACCATGAAGTAATGCACCACCATTACCTGCTATCATTTGCATAGGCACATATTTCTCTTCTTGCACACGTTCTAAATCTAATACCTGAGACAAATGCATATGCCCTGATAAAATTACAGAAACAGTATCAGGAAACAAATCACCAAAAGCCTTTTGCTGAGATGTATTACCGTAATAAATATCTCCTCCTTTGACATGAGTAGTATATGACCACAAAGGACGATGCGTTAAAAACCATATATTACTAGATTTTACTTTGAATAGAGAAAAAAACTGCTTTTTTAAATTTTCAATATCTGAATCAAGAACATTTTTCTCATCTCCAAAAGATGAATCAAAAACATAAAAATCTAAATTACCACTATCTAATCTACTAGCATTAAATACCCACGAATCAGTAAAATTATTACACACATCAGCAGAAGACATGGATTGATGAGCATCTAAATATCTAAACCAACCTCTGTATGATCTATCACAATTCTCATGATTACCCCGTACAAATAAAAACGGAGCTTTATCAGCAACTAACATTGAAGGATCTAACCAATCAGCTTTCCAAGTTTCATCATTATCTCCACCACGAACATCGCCACATTTCTCTACATCAACACATTTATCTGCTCTATATAAATAATCCCCAACATGAATGATCAAATCAGGAGCATGTTGACCGACATTTGATAATATTTTCTTCAAGGGCCATTCTTCTGAAGATGTACAACGTTGTTGATATAATTTCCCACGCCAAAATGAGACTATACAACCAGTATCAGCTATAATTGCTATCGTTCTAATTTGTGGATTTATAACAGGAACTTCTATATTATCAATGAATATTTCCTCTGTTGTCTGAGGTACTAACAACTCACAAACCTTATCGTCAAAAACCCCCTTCTGTGGTAACGCTCTCACAGTCATCTCTAATTTTTTACCATCTACATTTACTACAGGACAATTTTCACCTTCTAGAACAATAACTCTAACACTCAACTTATTATTACTTGCAACCTGAGACCACGTAAATAATGGCTTAGCGTCAGCAGATGTAGACAATAAAATTAGCAATATAAAGAAAAATTTTATTTTAATTAGCATAACCTTCATCTTACACACCTTCTTCTAGAGATAATAATACTAAGATAAACCTCATTAACAACAAAATTTACAGCATTAAGTGCTTATATCAATAGTAAAGTCACACAACTTAAACTCACACTTCTAACAAAAGTATAATATGCCAAAGATATTATAATCACTAACTTTACACTATATAACTTTAAAAGCAATACTTCTTTTACATATACTACAAATATGTAATAGATTATATAAACAATAAAGGGCTAAGTGATACTAATGTAATGTTATCTGCCCCGTGTTCTACATATCATATAAAAATTATGATTATTTTTAATAATTGTTCATCTTAGTTATGCACAACACAGTTTGTACAAATCAATATTCAGTAAAGAAAATTATCTATATATTATACTACTTAAACTATTATTTAATAAATAAATATCCATGCTAACTAAATAATTAAAGTCAATATAGCTTCATCAAAAACACACTTAAGTGCTGCTTTCTAATATGTATCATTAATCAAAATTCTCAACTACTTAACTATAAAATTACTTTTTTTATTACTGATTCTAATATAACAAATGCAGAATTTTCCACAGCATACATTATATGAATTAATCATAATTAATGATTCTAATGCTTTTCTTTAAACAATAAATACGATATGCTAATAATTAAGTTTTTGTAATGTGCTTAAAAATGAATACTAAAGATTTATTATTCTTACCTTTAGGTGGTGTAGGACAAATAGGCATGAATGTTAACCTATATCATCTTGATGGTAAATGGATAATTATTGATTTCGGAGCAGGATTTGCTGATGATAACATGCCAGGAATAGACATGATTGTCGCTGATATCAGCTTTATAAAAAGGAATAGGAAAAATTTACTTGGGATAGTACTAACACATGCTCATGAAGATCATATAGGAGGTATACAATATCTATGGAGCGATTTACAATGCCCAATATATGCAACAAAATTCACAGCTGCTTTATTACAAGCAAAATTGAAAGAATATCACCTTAAAGTTAATATAACAGAAATTGATATCACAAAAAGATTAAAACTCGGTCCATTCTCTCTTGAGTTTATCAACTTGACACACTCAATTCCAGAAATGAATGCAATTGCATTACATACTGAAAAAGGGGTAATAGTGCATACAGGGGATTGGAAGTTAGATGATAACCCAATTATCGGGCCTATATCAAACACACAAAGACTAAAAGAACTAGGAGACGAAGGCGTCTTAGCACTTGTATGTGATTCTACTAATATATTCACTAAGAATAAATCAGGCTCTGAAGGTGACTTAGAAGAAAGTTTATTTAATATAATAAAAGACTGTAAGCAAAAAGTCGCTGTATCTTTGTTTGCTTCCAACATTGCAAGAATCCACACAATAGCATGCATTGCAGAAAAATTAGGCAGAAAAGTAGCAATATTAGGAAAATCTCTTGTAAGGATCATACAAGCTGCACAAGATAGTGGGTACTTACAAGATATACCACAATTTATCGATATCACCCAAATAAACAAATTACCAAGTAACCAAGTTCTACTTCTTTGTACTGGTTGCCAAGGTGAAGTACTAGCAGCAACTGCCAAACTTGCTAACAATTCTCATGCATTAACAAAATTAGAGAATGGAGATACTATAATCTTTTCTTCTAAGATAATTCCAGGAAATGAAAAACGTATATACAGTGTATTCAACAAATTTATTAATATGGGAGTTAATGTTATTACAGAATTCATGGAATATGTACATGTATCAGGCCACCCATCGAAAAATGAAGTATCAACCATGTATTCATTAATAAGACCTAAACTTTCTATTCCTGTACATGGGGAATATATACATATGCATGAGCATGCCAAAGTTGCAGAACAATGCAATGTAGAAAAAGCTATCATCGTACATCCAGGAGATGTAATCAACATCATAAAAAAACAAAAAGTCAATTCTGTAAAAGCTGGATACTTTGGAGTTGATGGCAATTTCTTACATCATCCACAAGGAAGTGTGATACACATGAGAAAAAGGATGCGAGATTCAGGAATAATCATAGTAACACTAGTTTTAAATAATAAAAAAGAATTACTCAAAGAACCAAAGATCTTTGCTCCAGGGGTATTAGACCATTCTGACAATCAAGCAATTATCAAGAAAATCTTATCAAAAATTAGTAGTGATCTCTACTCTAAAAAAATCAACAATATAAAACAACATGTAGAGAACATAGTTTTCAACGCTTTAAAATATGATATTAAAAATAAACCATTTATTGAAGTACAACTAGAGTACATAAATTAATATTCGCAATACAAAATACTGCATTAAGATAACTTATTAACTTAAAAACATTACTATAAATAAAACCACATTTAAGAAATCAAAACTTTTAAAATTTGTAATATAATGGTTAAATTGTATTTTATATTCAAACTAGCTGACAACTTTCATATATTCAAAGCAATAATATCTAATATAAGATGGCTAGATCATAAGCATTTAACAAATACATTTAAGGCATCAAATTACTTAAATTTATAGTATATTAACTGCATTTTACATTACAAACTAGCCAACACTTTCATATATTCAAAGTAATAATATCTAACACAAGATGGCTAAATCATAAGCATTTAACAAACATATTCAAGTGTCAAATTATGAAAGCTTATACAGATAATAACACACAAACTACACACTATAAAAGCTGCAGTGCTATGTAAATAACCATAAGCTAATTTTCTTGTACTAATCTTCCTTTTTTAACAAAATCAATTAAACTATTTTCTAAGTGTTACACTATCGTTTTTCTGATGAAGATAATCTATTTATTTTATACCACTACTAAAATGAATAAAATTCAACATATATAAAATTACACATAAATACACTCATCCTTACTATTCCCATAATAACAAAGATTATAACAATTGACATTTTTAATAAACTTACACGCTATTAATTGCTTCACAAACACAACATAATTAATAATAATATTTATCAATTTATGAATATTTCAATACTTATGCACTACAAACTTGTCATAACAATTTTAACATTGTATATGTATAATATTGTTTTCTAAATTAAAGTGTCATGAACAATCAATCATCAATAATAAAAGCAACTATAGCACTGATACCATTTTATGGGGTATCAAATAACACATTATTAAAAGCCTGTATTGACCTTAGGCTAGATGAAGAATTTTACAAATTCCATAATGGAATATATGATGTATTGAATAGTATAAACGATGATTTGATTAACTTTATCACAACTAAATTTCATGAAACAGACAACGTAAATAATTTTAAAATACGTGAAAAGATACAACATGCTGTTCATTTGTGTTTAATATATTATACATCATTACCAAACTACAGAGAGCTATTAAAACATATATTATCTGCAGCACCATATAATATGTGTTTTGCTGCTAAATTTCTATATAAAGTAGTAGATCATATTTGGTACTTAATCGGTGATAGATCAACTGATTTTAACTACTATACCAAAAGAAGTACATTAGCTATTGTATATGCAAGTACTGTTATGTATTTTATCAATGACTTTTCTAATAATCATTCTGATACCATACTTTTTCTAGAAAGACGTATTAATAATGTCATACAAATACATACATTAAAGTCTTATATACTCAATAAAACAGAAAATTTTAATATATTTAAAGTTAAATTTGACCCTGAATAAAAATGGTAAGTCAAAAAGAAACATGTAGTACTAACACTTAAAAAGTGCTATTTAAATTAATTCACATCCTATACTTAAAATGCTACACTGTATTCTACTACAAGATCAACATAACTAGGTTGATCTCAAGATTGTAATAGGCAGATGATAAACAATTTATTGTACAACAGATAGTATTATGAAAATCTCATGCATTCAACATAAAATATTGGAACAAGTAAAGATATTTTAAGATATTTATCTGATAAATAATGCATTATAATGTTTACCAAATATGCTATAAATTAAATGTTACACTTACCGTATTATATTTATGTATAAAAAACTCAAAGATTTTATAAAAGTAGGATTTTCATTACCAAAACTTTTAGGACATAACACACTACACCTAGAAAACAATGTAGAGGAACAAATGTCGAGTACCTTAACAAAATCACTATCTATTGTAGATAATGTTGTAAACTTTTTATTCAAGTACAATAGAAAAGACACAATAAATGAAGTATTAAAAGTATCCTGGGGCCCATTATTCACTGGGTTTATAATTATCTTACTGTTTTTTGGTGTATTTGGAATATGGGCTGCAGTAGCACCATTAGATGGCTCAGTCATTGCACAAGGAGAAGTTATTTCCTCATCAGAAAAACAAATAGTACAACATTTAGAAGGTGGTTTGATAGATAAAATATTAGTTAAAGAAGGAGAATTAGTACAAAAGAATCAACCAATCATATACTTACATAACACTACAGCTCAAGCCAATTTAGACATTATAAAAGAACGGATGCTTGATCTACTCGCAACAGAAGCCAGATTAATAGCTATAAAATATGACCGTGAATCTATAGATTTCCCAAATACCATCAAGAATCTATCAGATGAAAAAACAAGAGACCAAATAATACAAAATCAACAACAGTTATTTGAATCTCATAAGAAAAACATATCTGGGCAAATAGACATCTTACAACAACGTACAAAACAGCTACGTCAAGAGCTATCTGGATTATCTGCCCAATTAACTTCAGCAACAACTCAGCATAAACTGATTAGTGAAGAATTAGAAACAAAGAAAAATCTTTTAGAAACTGGATACATTAGTAAACCATATATCACTGCACTTGAACGTCAATATGCTGAATCTGAGGGGAAAATCGGTCAGCTCAAGTCCGCCATTGCATCAGTAAATCAAAAAATTGGAGAAAACAAATTAGAAATAATTAACATCACAAATAATGTACAAAATAAAATCAACCTCGACCTCAAAGACATTACATCTGCGATTACAGATTTAAAAGAAAGAATAAAAACTGCACAAGATATACTAGACAGAACTACAATAAGATCTCCACATGCAGGTGTTATAACTGGGTTAAAATACCATACAGAAGGAGGTGTTATACCTCCAGGTGCTCCTATTACAAATGTTGTACAATTAAATGACGATTTAGTTATAGATGCAAAAATACAGACAAGACATATAGAAGAAATCTTATCAGCACAAATGAAGGATAAAAATATAGTATCGTATGAAAATTATAGAGGATTAAAAGCCAAAGTACGTCTTAGCGCTTACAATATACGTAAAATTGGACTAGTAAATGGAATAGTAGTACAAGTATCAGCTGACGCTTTAAGTGAAATCAACGGAATGCGTTATTATAAAATACAAGTAATAATACCAAAAGAACAGTCTGAGAAACTAAAAAATCTAAAGTTGTATCCTGGAATGCCAGCAGAAGTTTTTATAATTACTCAATCTCGTACTTTGCTTAATTATTTATTTACTCCTATAACAAGTACTTTTGAAAAAGCTTTTAATGAAAGATGAGAAATAATATGAAACTTAGCGTTATAGAAATATGTAATAACAGTGTTTAGTATAACAATCATTATATCAATTTATAACCAAGTATAATAAATGAAATCAGCTCTGATAAAACAACAAAATTTGGTAGAAGTTTTTTATAAAACCTGGTAATGAGTACGTTTTAATCTTAATACTATCCAGTATATTGTTTGACTTACCAGTAATGAAAGACATGCTGATGCTTCATATGCTTTAATCACAGTACTAGCTAGATTAATATATCAGTAATGACATTATGCAAAATGTTTTGTGTGATATACCTTTATAATACATATTGTATCTCATAATGATAATGCTTTAATTTTGATAACAATTCACTTACATAAAATTGTCAGTAATGTGACACTAATTTATCATGCCTGTACATTACGCATATGCTTAGTATTAGTGACTACACTATGTAGAATATTTCAATATGATAAACCTAAAGTAAGATTATATTACAAATTTTAGTCACTATAACATTTCATGTTGATACCATAGCTACTTTAATGTACGAGCTTATCGTACAAAAGGACATTTTTATGGGCTTTACACGCTTTAGCCATATTAACGTGGCTTAGTGTCAACAGCGATGTTATGTGAAATGTTTTGATGTAGTAAATATATAGTAAAATGACGCATAGTTATCCTACTTAGCACTCCACTGTGCTCATTTATTTAATAACCTAATACATTAGAAAAATTTTTATGAAAAATAAGAAATTATGTTACTTGAACTTTGCAAATACATAGTGACAGTTTTTGAATAACAATTGCAACGCAATATTTAATAAACATATTCAAATAGCGTAGTTACTCAAAGAAAACACTAGGTTTATATAAATTTCACTGTGCAATGTTTCATAAAAATACTCGACTGTTATTTCATATCAACATTATATGATATTACAACAATTCCACACACAAAAATAGACACCACAAATAAGAAATAACATTATAATATAATCATTACTGTACCTTATAATATGACTTTTAATATTATGTTGAAATATTTCAGACAGCACCACCTAGCATTATATTAATATGAGGATGCATTAGTATATCTATCGTTATATAGTTAAAGAAGTGAATTATTATCAAAAATTAAAACATTATAATCATAAAAACTTACAACATGACTTTACTATATTTAGGTTTATCATATTGAAACATTTTACATAATATAGCTACTGATACTCAGCCATATGAGCTATAATAGTATCATAAATTAGCACATCTTCCATCACTAACAAGCCTATACAAGTAATTATTATCAAAATCAACACATCACAATTATCAGAACTTACAACATGACTTTACTATATTTAGATTTATCATATTGAAACATTTTACATAATATCACTACCGATATTAAACCAATAAGCACTATAACTAAAGCATACGGAGCTGCATCAGCATATCTTTCATCACTAATAAGCTCATACATTAGAGTAGCAATAGTATCAAAATTAAAAGGCCTGATAATTAATGTAGCAGATAATTCTTTTATAACATCAACAAATACTAATAGAAATCCGACCAATATACTTTTTCTAATCATTGGAATATGTACATTAAAACAAGTAGAAATTACATTATGCCCCATTAATAAAGACGACCAATCTATCTCTTTTGGAATTTTATTTAACCCAGATTCTATAGGGCCTAAAGATACAGCAAGAAATCTAAAAACATAAGCGTATATTAATCCAAATGTTGTTCCAATAAGTGCAAATGAAAAATAAGAGTTAACAAAATGTGATATATTACCAAGCAACACCATAACACTCACAGCAACAATAGTATTGGGTATAGCATAACCCATAACAATAAATTTTATTGCATAAGATAACGACTCCCTCTTTCTTATAATATATGATATAACAATTGATATTATAACAGCAATAACTGACGTTATGAATGCTATGCTTACACTGTTAAGTACAGAAATATAGAACCTAGTATTAGTCACTAACGTTCCAATTCTTTCAACAGTCCAGTACAACAAAGGCACAACAGGTATAACAAAACCTATCAATATTGGTATTGAACAAACACAGTATATTAGTGTAAGTTTTAGTTTACTGCTAACCTGCCAAGTATGATAATATTCCGTATTCATCTTTATTGTAGAATAAGATATTCCTTTACCACGAAATAACTTTTCAAATATAATGAGCAAAAATATAAAAAACAATGCAATAAAAGCAAACAGACAAGCGGAATATTTATCATGCAATAAAAACCAATTTCTATATATTCCCCTAGTAAAAGTATCTATTGCAAGAAATTGCGGTGTACCAAAATCAGATATTACTTCCATCAATACAAATGAAACACTAGCAGCAATGGCTGGACGCACTACAGGTAAAGCAATAGCAGTTAGAATTTTACATCTAGAAGGACATAATGTAGTAGCCACTGCAACAGTACTACGTATAGCTATTAATCCTGTTCTAACCAGCATGTATACATATGGATATAAATTAAATCCTATAATAATTATTCCCCACTCTAAAGATTTAACACTAGGAAAATAATAATCTCCCTTGCTCCAGTGAAAAGTCTCTCTTAAAAAAATTTGTAAAGGACCAGAAAATTCAAAAATATTCACATAAACATATGCAACTATATATCCTGGTATTGAAAGTGGTAAAAACAGTGCTACTTCAAAAAATCTACGCCCAAAAAATGAATAGTAAGTTACAAACCAAGCTGCTGATATTCCAATCACAAGTGCTATTGTACCAACTCCTAACATTAAAACAATAGTATTAAAAGTATAGTCAGGTAAAACAGAAGTTAACAGATTTACCGTTTTATGCTCAGTAAATATGATAGAAATTAATGACAATATTGGCGCTATAAACATACCAATTAATATGCATAGAAAAATGTTCTTCGAAAGATTTACAAACGACACTATATTAGAGAATTAATTATCATTCATCATGTATTTCATTATACATAGACAATATTCACCAGTCACTCAAAACATTATAAAATATTTTTATTGATAACATTTCTCTATGTATGGTATACACAAACTTTACGCTCCACATTTAAAAGATGGTATAATATTATGACTAAGTATCATAGTTCAGTCAGGATAATGCATTGGTTAACTGGCATACCAATAATATTCATGGTGATCATGGGATTCTGCCTAAAAATGGAAGTGTTTCCCAGTAATTATCCTATAGGAGAAATTTATACATTGCATAAAGCAATAGGCATGATCTTACTGTCTTTACTAATACTACGTTTAGTGTGCAGATTTAGTTCAACTATACCTCCATATCCTAACAGCTTCCCACATTATCTCATTTTAGTATCTAAAATCACACATTTAGGCTTATATATTACTTCTATAGCAATGGCTATATCTGGCTATGTTATGTCCTCAGCTTCTGGAAAAGCAATAAAGATTTTTTCATTTGATGTGCCACTATTAATTGAAAATAACAAAAACATAGCTAATATTGCACAACAGTGTCACAACATATGTGCATATATATTGCCTATTTTAATAATTATGCATATATTAGCAGCATTAAAACACAAATTTATAGATAAAGATAATATTTTTAATCGTATAATATAAGAGTGATCATGCTATCAGAACTGTGGAAAATAGGTGTAGAATTTCTAGGAAGCAACTTTGCAATTATGGGTGGAGCAATGAGTTGGGTTTCAGATCCTTACTTAGTTTCTGCAATATCAAACGCTGGAGGATTTGGTGTTTTAGCGTGTGGATCAATTGGTCCTGATGAATTAAGAAAAGAAATAGAACTCACTCAACAATTAACCAATAACACTTTTGGGGTAAATCTCATTATAATGCACCCAAGTTTAAATGAGTTAATTGAAGTTTGCATAGCAAAAAACGTCACACACATAGTACTAGCAGGCGGTATACCTAACAACAAAACTATAACACATATTAAAGATGCAAAAATCAAAATTATGTGTTTTGCATCATCATTATCAATTGGAAAAAGATTAGTAAGAGCAGGAGTAGATGCACTAATAATAGAAGGAATGGAAGCGGGTGGACATATAGGTCCTGTAAGCACTTCTGTACTTGTACAAGAAATATTACCGTACTTCAGAGAAGAAGAATCACTTAAAAAAATCCCAATCTTTATTGCTGGAGGTATTGGAAGGGGAGAAATGATAGCACACTATCTAATAATGGGAGCAAGTGGCTGTCAAATTGGCACACTTTTTGTATGTACACATGAGTCACGTGTACATCACAACTTCAAGGAAATATTTATTAAATCTTCTTCTAGGGATGCAATATCATCTTCACAATTAAGTAAAGACTTCCCGGTAATACCAGTCAGAGCTATAAAAAATGATGCCAGTGTAAAATTTTTAGAATTACAAAAAGAAATAATTAACTTATATCATCAAGGAAAAATATCAAAAGAAGATGGTCAGCTTAGTATAGAAAAATTTTGGGCTGGAGCATTGAGAAAAGCAGTAATAGAAGGTGATATTACAAACGGCTCTCTCATGGCTGGACAAAGTGTAGGTATGGTACGTGAAATACAAACTACTGAACAGGTAATTAACGGACTCATATCGCAAGCATGTAATTATATAACTTCTGTTCAAAAGATCAACACAACGTAAAACAATCGACCTGTACACAATCGTCACAAATGTTACTGTATTTATATTTATAAGTTTAATGGAAATTTCTACTATTTCCTTTTCATTTAAATATAATAAGACTTTATTTATTGAAACCTCATGATGTATAGTGTAGCAAATAAACACACAAAAACTGCATATTCCCAAGTAAAAACTTTAACTCCTCTTTTTACAGCTAAAATACTAATAAAAGTAATATAGTATAAAAAATTTTAAGTAACTTGACATAATATCACTCTGATATAGCATATGTTTTAGTATCTTTATACTAAATGTTTATATAATTGGAGCATATAATGAAAGCTATCAAATTCATACTTAATATCTGCTTACTATTTGCAGCAATATTTTTAGGGTATTCCTATATTACCAAACAAGGTATATTTCAAACAAAACATCATGATACACCTAACACTACTATACCGAACGAAGACGGCATTAAAACTAGCTTTAGCTTAATAAATCAAGACGGTAAAACAGTAAACAGCCAAGATTTCCTAGGGAAACACATGTTAGTTCTATTTGGATTCTCTGCATGTAAAAGTATCTGCCCTGCAGAGTTGGGATTAGTATCTGAAGCACTTGCACACCTTGGCAACAATGCAGACAAATTACAAGTAATTTTTATTACAATTGATCCAAAAAATGATACTGTAGATAAATTAAAAGAATTTCATGAAAATTTTGATTCAAGAATTCAAATGTTAACAGGAAATACTGAAGACATTAATCAAATAATTAAAAATTACAAAATATATGTTGGGCAATCAGATAAAGATAATCAAATTAATCATTCTGCAATAATGTACATTATTGACAAAAAAGGGGCATATCTTTCACATTTCATTCCAGACTTAAAATCAGAAGAAAATCAAGTAGATAAGTTATTATCTTTAATTAAGCAGTATCTGTAATTTAATAATTAATTAAAGATAATAGTACACACTTTTTATAAATTGATGGAATACGTTGGATGAGTAGGTTTTTTTTAGTATTCTTCGTGCTAATAACATTAGGATTTAATGTAAATGCACAGCAAATACGGGTTGTTGGATCATCAACAGCATCACCATTCATTTCAGCTATAGCAGAAGAATTTGGCAGATTCTCAAACTATGGAACTCCTATCATAGAATCGGTAGGTAGCGGTATGGGATTCAGCATGTTCTGTGAAGGTGTAGGAAAAAATACTCCAGATATAGTCATGTCATCCAGAAAAATTAAGGATGCAGAAGTTAAATTATGCAAGAGTAATAATATTGAAAATATCATAGAGATTATCATAGGGTATGACGGAATAGTAATAGCAAATTCCAAAGATAGCAATAAACTTGACTTTACAAAGCAAGATCTATTTAAAGCTCTAAGTAAATACTCTACATCAAACGAATATGTTGAAACTATGTCAACCAATAACCTTAGGTATTGGTCTGAAATCAACAATAGATTACCCAATATTGATATAGAAGTTTATGGTCCATATAAAAACACTGGAACTTACAATATATTAGTAGAAGAGATAATGCAAGCATCCTGCATACATAACCAGAATTTCATCGACGTATATCCTGATCTAAAAAGAAGGCAACGTGCATGTGGTATAATGCGCAATGATGGAAAGTATATTGAAGTAGCAGCAAATGAAAATATCATCATACAAAAGATTGCAAAAAACCACGACGCATTTGGCATATTAAGCTTTAGTTTTTTAATTAAAAATCAAGATAAAATACATGCAAACAAAATAGCAGGAGTTGAACCCAATTATGAAACTATTTCTTCAGGAAAATACATTTTATCAAGACCTATATATCTATATATAAAACAAGAACACACTAAATCTTCCACTAGTATTAAGGAATTCATTAAAGTCATTTTAAGAGAAGAATCAATTGGTAAAAACGGATATTTAATTGGGCTAGGGTTCATTCCTTTATCAGACAAAGACCTGTTAGAAACTAAAAATCGTATTACTAACATATTAGACAAAAAATAGTATATATCATAAATATAACTTTATTTATAATTAAAGTATACACTATTGGTGTTGTTATAATCATAATTTCTTAAAAAGAATTTGACATAATTAATTTGTTATTGGTATCATTATTGCTTGATTTATCTATATAGGAGGACTTTCTTTGGTTGAAGTTATAGTTTACCATGGAGATATAGAACAAGGTATACGTACCCTCAAAAAGAAATTACAGCGTGAGGGGAAACCTAGGCAAATGAAAATTACTCATCATGAAAAACCATCAGAAAAACGTGCAAGAAAAAGAGATGATTGTGAAAGGAGAAGAAAAAAATTGCACAAAGTACCTTACGAGCCACAGTTTACTAAATTTCAAGTTAGTGCTAGGCATTTTCAAGTGAAGAGGCCTTCTCAAGCCAATGACGACAGTACTAATGAGTAACCATAGAGTTGTGTATTGTAGCTCTTATGTTATCTATATGTATATTAAATTTAGTAATTAAAGTATCAAGTAAGGTGTATTAATATGAATATTCATGAGTATCAGGCGAAACATATACTGAGCAGATTTGGTATTAGCGTCCCAAAAGGAGCTGTAGTACATTCGTTAAGCGAAGTTGATGATGCTATAAGTAAATTACACTCAAAAGTAATTGTTGTTAAGGCACAAATTCACGCTGGTGGTAGAGGCAAAGCTGGTGGGGTTGTAGTATGTCGTACACCAGATGAAGCTAAAGCATCCATAAAAAATATGTTAGGGTCAACTTTAGTTACTCACCAAACTTCAAAGGATGGACAAAAGGTAAGGAAAGTATACCTAGAAGAGGGATGTGATATAAAAAAAGAATATTACATTAGTGCAATTGTAAATCGCAAACAAAGTCAAGTCAGCATAATATTTTCAACTGAAGGTGGTGTTGATATAGAAGAAGTGGCATCAACTTCTCCAGAAAAAGTTATTGTGTGTAACATTGATCCACTATTCGGATTTCAAGGTTTCCATGGACGTAACTTATGTTTCGATAGCAACTTAAATTCAGATCAAACAAGAAAAATCTCTGATATAGCTGAGAAAATATATAAAGTTATGTTAAACACTGACGCTAATCAAGTAGAAATCAATCCTTTAGTTGAGACATCTTCAGGAGATTTCATTGCTCTTGATGCAAAAATAAATTTTGATGACAATGCATTATACCGTCATCCTGACATTCAGGAGTTACGTGATTATGATGAAGAAATCAAAGAAGAAATAGAAGCTTCTAAACACGGCTTAAACTACATTAAGATGGATGGCAACATTGGCTGTATGGTTAATGGTGCAGGTCTTGCCATGGCAACTATGGATATTATTAAACACTATGGAGCTGAACCAGCAAACTTTTTAGACGTTGGTGGAGGGGCAAGCCAAAAGACTGTGACTGAAGCATTTAAAATCATTTTATCAGATAAAGTTGATGGAATATTAGTCAATATATTTGGTGGTATCATGCGTTGCGATATCATTGCTAATGGTATTATTGCTGCAATACAAGAAATTGGTATCAATGTTCCATTAGTTGTAAGGCTATCTGGAACAAATTTTGAATTAGGAAAAAAGTTATTAGATGACTCAAGTCTAAATATTATTACAGCAAATGACTTAAGCGAAGCAGCATACAACATAGTTAATATAGTAAAAAAATAGAGGCAATATGTCCGTTTTAGTAGACAGGAATACAAAAGTTATATGCCAAGGGTTCACTGGTGCCCATGGTACATTTCATTCAGAACAAGCTATTGCTTATGGAACAAATATGGTAGGTGGAGTAACACCTGGAAAAGGTGGCACATATCATTTAAATCTCCCAGTTTTCAATACTGTAAAGCAAGCAAAACTAGATACAGGAGCAAATGCTACTGTTATTTATGTTCCAGCACCTTATGCAGCTGATGCAATATTAGAAGCAATTGAAGCTGGCATAGAGCTCATTATTTGCATTACAGAAGGTATTCCTATCTTAGATATGGTACAAGTAAAACGTGCTTTAGCAAATTCAAATAGCATATTAATAGGGCCTAATTGTCCTGGTATTATTACTCCAGAAGAATGTAAAATTGGTATTATGCCTGGGTATATACATAAACGTGGCCATATAGGTGTAATCTCACGTTCTGGTACACTCACATATGAAGCAGTAGCACAAACTACAGAAGTTGGATTAGGACAATCAACATGTATTGGTATAGGTGGTGATCCTATACATGGTATGTCTTTCACAGATTGCATAAAATTATTTATAAATGACCCAGATACACATGGTATTATCATGATTGGAGAAATTGGAGGATCAGAAGAAGAAGAAGCTGCAGAATTCATAAAATTATCAGGAACTGACAAGCCTGTAGTTGGATTCATTGCTGGAAAAACTGCCCCTCCAGGAAAGCGTATGGGCCATGCTGGAGCAATTTCTTCAGGTACTTCAGGCAGTGCTGAAAGTAAAATAGAAGCTATGAAAAGTGCAGGTATTGTTATTGCTGAAACGCCAGCAGTTATAGGGAAAACAATGTTGGAAGCTATGAACAATAAAATATAAAAATTAGTACTGTTCTTACAGATATGTTGTAATAGTTCTCTAAAACTTATAAGCCTTTATACTAACTTTCTTGAGTGATGTTTTATGTGTGTAATGTTTTTCATTATTTCAAAGCTATATTAGTGCTATATTATAAAATAACAAACATAGTGTTGTGCTATTTTAAGGTTATCAATTAGATATTCATGACAGTTAGTAAAATTATTTACTGGAATGGACAGTTTTTATCTCAAAGTTATCGTTACTGTAGATAAAAAGATACTGCTGTAGTTGTAGAGATTCATTTCATTATCAACAACCACATTTAACACTCTTATGATGCAATACAGTGTAATATAAAAAAATAATTATGTATTTGACAGACATTCTTAATTTCACATTACCAAAATTAAAACTTACACAAACCAAACTATGCTAACCATCAATAAGATTTTGTATCATCATTTAAATAGAGCATAGCAATTACTACACTAATTACATATAAGTTCTAACAAACCTTATATGCCATGACTTATCATGTACAAAATCAGGATCTTTTCACATGATACAAAAATACTTTCTTATAGTTATCAATTTATAGCTATTCATACCAAACACTATACTATTAATCACACTTTACACAAAGACTTATGACTCTACTTTAGCAAATATAATATATTTCCTATTGTATTACACATGGTAATATGCTCCATTACCATCAAGACCTAAAAAAATTACCATTCTATTTCACTATAATATAAAGTCATACAAAAGTTTGTACTATACATGAAATACAAAATACACTCTATCATTTATAAATTTAAGATAATGGAATATCATTTAGTGAATTACACACAATAAAATTCTCACTACTATACTCAACATCTTTCAACAAGATTACAACAAAATACAACACTAAAGCCATATAAAATTACATAGCATAATACTTTACTATTCAAAAAATCAAGTGAATTAAACACTATTTACACATTACTTACTGTCTTACATACAGTAAATTCTCTATTGCTATTTAAGACTTACCATATGTAACTCTCTAAAAAAATTACAGATTACTTTACTACACATAATACGAAGTTACACAAAAACTCGTACTACATATGGAATACAAAATTATACTTATTCAATCATAAATTTAAGATAATTGAACACTATTCATATGTTGGTCAGTGTTACACACAGAAAAATTCCACACTATAGCTAACATTTCTAACTAATACAAAAAACCACTTAAAAAATCATAAGCTTACACTACACAAAAGAACGTATGAACCCACATGTATAATAGCATAATTCCCGCAATTAATTAAAATTTTGATCCATCAAATATTGCTTACACCTTTACTTCTATTGCATTATCCATACTCATAAATGAATATAGGTTTTATTATGTAACATAAATCTTATCGCAAAAGCATATATAGCTACCCATATTCAATATTTCATATAAGATAAAAGAAAAAAACTAAAAGCTACCTCTATCAAAAAATGCACTAACAGTGTAGTCACTAACTACTCAAAACACTAATCAACTTACTTCTTACATGAGATATGACATCTACTTTGTCAATGTACTCTCCACTAATTTGAGCTAATCGATTATTACCTCCACCCTTGCTCTTTACAACTTCCCCTATTATTTTTACAAAATCTGTAGCTTTAATTTTACTATGTAAATTACTTGCAACACCTACAACATACATAACATTATGACCTACAATATTAGAAAAGAACATTATCATACTATTAACAAGGCGCTCATTAATAAATTTTCTCACAACATCAATTGGAATACCATTTAAATTGCTATATAAGAAATCAATATTTCCTATTTTGTCAGTAGCAATACCTTGCAAATCAATCATACTAAAATAAGTATCCGACAATTTCTGCTTTAGCTCTTGATTATTTCTGTTAAGTTTATCTATCTGTATTAATATATTTTCTACAGGAGACTTAACACTCTCAGCAATTAAATATAACATTTTTTCTTGCTGTCTAAAATAATCAATTGCATTCTGACCTGTAACTGCTTCTATTCTACGTACTCCACAAGCAACACTAGCTTCTGACACTATTTTGAAGCATCCTATCTCACCAGTATATCTAACATGAGTACCGCAACATAACTCTTTTGAATCTCCTATGTTAATTACCCTTACTCCATGATCTGCATATTTTTCAGTAAATAATGCAATAGCTCCATCAGCAACTGCTTCTTTCAAGTCACATATATGTGTAATAACAGGACTATTATCACGTATTAAAGAAAACATCTTATCTTCAATTAAAGTTAACTGTTCTTTTGTCAATGCAACACCATAACTAAAATCAAATCTTAACTTATCATCACTTACTAATGAACCCTTTTGTATAATACTATTATCTATTACTAATTTTAGAACATAATGTAACAAATGTGTTGCCGAATGATTAGCACATAAATTTTTTCTTTTTTCACAATCAACTTCTGCACAAATTATATCACCAACAATTAAAGATCCTGCTTTGATAACACACTCATGAACATAAAGTGTATCTAGCACCTTTTTCGTATCCAACACTTCAACAATATTATCACAATCTAATAGTTCTTTTCCTTGTCTTACAATGACATTGAATACCCCAGTATCACCCTTTTGTCCTCCAGACTCAGCATAAAATGGTGTCATATCTAACAATACATTAACTCTATCTCCAGCATTAGCCACTTCAGTATTCTTATCACTTTCATAAATGATTGATAAAACCTTAGCTTTAGCACTATATTGCTCATATCCAACAAATTTCGTATCACCATAATGCTCTTTAATATCCACCCACAACTTACCTTTTAATTGCTGAACAGATTTTATAGAATGATTAAGCTTTGACCTTTCTTTTTGCTTGTCCATTTGATCATAAAAACCTTGTTCATCAAACTTTACTCCTTTCTCCTTTATGATATCTAAAGTAATATCAACCGGGAACCCATAAGTATCATATAACTTAAAAGCAACATTACCAGGCAATGCATCACCTGAAGATAAATTGACTAACTCTTTTTCAAGCAATGGCAATGCTTTAACTAAAGTATCTCTAAAGTTTTCTTCCTCTATTTTCAAAATTGATATTATCAAATCCTTAGCATGAATTAATTCTGGATAATAGTCTGCCATATATGCATAACTTTTTTCATCAATCAAAACAGGAAAAATCTGATACATTAATGCTCCGTCATATTTTAACATGTACACATAACGAGCTGCCCTTCTAATTATACGACGTAAAATATAATCCCTACCTTCATTACCTGGTGTTAATCCTTCTGCTATTAAAAACGCTGCTGAACGCACATGATCTGCAATAACTCTATGAGCAAGTTCATTATTAGCACTACCTGACTGCTTCTTTGATACTTCTATTAAATCCTTAAATAAATTTATATCATAATTATCATAAACACCTTGCATCACAGCTGAAATCCTTTCAAGCCCCATCCCAGTATCTATGCATTTTTTTGGCAGCGCATATAGTTCACCATCTGATTTCCTATTATATTGCATAAATACCAAGTTCCAGATTTCCGTAAACCTTGCACCATCCTCCTCTGGAGTACCTGGTAATCCACCTTCTATATTTTCACCATAATCATAAAAAATCTCTGAACAAGGACCACACGGTCCTGTACTACCCATGCTCCAAAAATTATCATTAGTCTTTATTTTAATTATTCTACTTTCAGAAAATCCACTAATTTTCTTCCACAAATCAAATGTTTCTTGATCATCATGATAAACTGTAAAATAAAGTTTGTCCTTGTTTAAAGCAAGTTCTTTAGTAACAAAATTCCATGCTAACTCTACTGCAAATTCCTTAAAGTAGTCGCCAAAACTAAAATTGCCAAGCATTTCAAAAAAAGTATGATGCCTATTTGTATATCCAACATTTTCTAAATCATTATGTTTACCACCTACCCTCAAGCACTTTTGACTTGATACAGCAGTACCTACACTTGCATTACTAGCATCAGTAAACATATGTTTAAATTGCACCATACCAGCATTAGTAAATAACAAAGATGGATCATCTTTTACTATTAATGGAGAAGATGGAAAAAGCTGATGACCATTTTTTACAAAAAAATCTACAAATAATTTCCTAATATTACCAACTAAGTTGCTTTCTTTCATAAATTTATTCACTGTAAAATATAAGTTATATAACAAAAGTACACATTTGATATTACAAAGCACTATAAAAGTGATAAAATAAATCTACTTATATAATAAAGGTAAAATTCCTAAATTACATAAGTAAAAAACTTGTGAACTTTATTTATAAAAATATGATACTCACTACAATATTATTGTCCATTGCATTATTAATAGGGAACTACCATAAAATAAAACTTAACTTTGAAGACAAGTTTAACGTTATTACTTATCTCAATATAATCTATCCATTTTTTGCATGCTATTCACTCTACACAGAACACATCAACATAGTCTCTATCATTATCACATTTATTATACTAGTTTTGATATTAATAGCAATATACATAGACAAAGAATTCATATTACTGAAATGCATCATGTTTTCTTCAGTAGGATTACTATCACTTGTTGTTATATGTATAATACTATGTTTAACATATGAATCAGCACTATTTTTCAGTAAAATACCACTTGTTGACTTTTTATTCGGAACTAACTGGCAACCAGATCCAGAAATCATAGATGGAAAACCAGTAGGATCATTTGGAATATTACCATTATTAAGCGGCACATTATTGATAGTAATTGTTGCAATAACTATAGCCGTACCATTAGGGTTATTTTCTGCAATCTACATCAGTGAATATGCAAGTAAAAAAATAAGATATATAACCAATACAATTCTTGAAATATTAGCAGGAATTCCTACAGTAGTATATGGATATTTTGCTGTAGTATTTTTATCCCCATCAATTAGAAGCTTAGCAAAATATTATCACCTTAATACACAATCAGAAAATGCATTAGTAGCAGGACTAGTAATAGGAATAATGATCCTTCCATTTATTACCTCTATGATAGAAAATGCTATACACTCTGTTCCCAAAAACTTAAGATATGGATCAATGGCACTTGGAGCATCAAGATCAGATACTATCTGGAACATTATAATTCCATATGCATTACCAAATATTATCAGTTCAATTATACTATCAATTTCAAGGGTAATTGGAGAAACAATGATTGTATTAATGGCAGCAGGCATAACAGCACATTTAACCTTCAATCCACTACATACTGTAACAACAATCACAGTACAAATTGCAACAATTTTAACAGGAGACCAAAATTTTAATAGTATTCAAACTTCATCTGCGTATGCTTTAGGACTTACATTATTCATAATAACATGGCTTCTTAATTTACTTGCATTATGTATTACAAAAAAAGCAACAAGATCCATTAAAATTCATTAGTTTTATATGTTAAACTATACTCTAAATTATCTAAACACAGATCTTAATGTCATACCTTTAATAGGTGTAGAATTAGAATTTTATTTTGACAACGTGGAACCAAATGATATCAATTTATTAATTACTAACATCAAGAAAAAAATATCTCCCTTTAATTGTAACATAACAAAAGAACAGGACAATTTACAATACGAAATACAAACATCAACAACTACTAATATTTCAAATCTTATTTTTGAAATTAATCTGATTAAAGAAATTTTATCAGACAGCACAAATCATTTTGGAGGAAGCGCAAATTTTGCTGCAAAACCATACTTAGATAAACCAGGTAGTGCATTTCACATCCATATAAACCTACTAGATGTCAACCGTAATAACTTATTTTACAACCACAATAATAAAATGAGCAATTACCTATTACACAGCATAGGAGGACTATGCTCTCTAATGAAAAAACACATGATTTTCTTTGCTCCAAATAATAATTCTTATTTAAGATATATACACGCTGATATAGATACACCAACAACTATAAGCTGGGGAGGAAATAATAGAAGCACCTCTATTCGTATACCAAGTGCTAGTACAGATCCAACAAAATGCAGAATAGAACACAGAGTACCTGGAGCAGACTGTAATTATAAACAAGCCATTACATCAATTTTACAAGGAATAATCCATGGAATAGAAAACAATATACAACCACCACCAAAAACTTATGGAATATCTTCAGACGTACAATACAATCTTGAAAAACTCCCATTAAATTTAAAAGAAGCAATAAAATATCACATTGTAGATTAAATATGCATTAATCTCTGCTTTAATCTGACATTAAACTTCACCTTAATACTATTTCATACAAAAGATTACCTATTGTAAAGTAATGTAAACTTTTACAATCAAAACATTATCTAAACATAATATCTATTGCTTCAATAAATGCAAAGTTAGGAAAGATACAATAAACTACCGTTACAAAAAATAATATAAAAATTCGATAAAAAGATAAAGTGAGTAAAACAATATCAATTGTAATGAAAAAAAACACTACCCTAAATGTAATACTCTCCTACTTAACACACTTCAATTCACAGATACACAACTAAAGTGAAAAAAATTTGATCAAATTTTCCGCTTTACAAATAACATTCATTCATCTAGCATAGTTGAGCTGTAAACAAACAATTAACTATCTTTATCAAAACAATATAAATCCAACAAAGCAAGAAGTTTGTAGAATCACTCAACATAAATAAAGATTAACTGATACATAACTTTTTCCATAATGTGCTTCTTTAACAAAAACACAATAAACTATTGTACTGGAAGTAAAAACATGAAGCTTTGATTTGTAAAGCTGCGTAACGTTATAATAAAAACACTAAACTAGAAGTAACTCTACCCTATTGAATATATTTAAACCACCAAAATACAATGAAATCACTATTATTAAAATGATTTAAACTTTTGTAGTACATTAAGACTAAACCTAATTATAAAAAGCAAGTTTCACTTATTAAGGATTCTTACATACACACTAGCTACCCATCATTTTACTATACTATAGAACATTAAACTGCATACCATCATAACCAACTATTATATTATCTTTAGAATGACTTTTTATGTAATCAGTCAAAGAATAATACTCAAGATAATGACTCATATGAGTAAGGATAGCAACTTCTGGTTTCAACTCTTTTACCCAATCTAAACATAAATCTACATGAGAATGTCCAAAACTTGCATCATATTTTAAACACCCTAGGATTAATACTTTTTTCTTATATAAAAACTTCCAAGATTCCTCTGGAAAAGATTTAACATCTGTACAATAGGCTACTAGATTATTAAATATAAAACCATTAGAATTGTCAATACCATGTATCTGTTTTACAGCTAATATACGAAAATCTTTAATTATAAATTCTTTATAGTAATATATTATATTAGCCTTCAAATGACTGCACTTTTTTGAAGTAAAAGAATGTCCACTAGGAATGAACAAATATGAATTACTAGCAGTAAGCAAACACAAAGTAGTCATATCGCTGTATATAGGTATATTATTTACATCATGTTTAGGTAAAAATTGTTGCAGATCGGCAATACCATCACAATGATCTGCATGAAAATGAGTATACAATACTGCATCAACAGATGATAAGTTATTTTGCAGCGCTTGAAATCTTAAGTCAGGTGTAGTATCAACAAGTAGCTGTACATCACCACTCTCAACAAATATAGATGATCTCATACGCTTATTATATTTCATGTTTGAACTACAGGTATCACATTTACAGCCTACCACCGGTACACCACCAGATGACCCACATCCAAGAATTGTTATTTTCATAAAAAATAAATGTACTTACCAGTGATCAATTACCACTAGTAATTTTATTAGTCAAGCATATAAATTATATATAAAGACACTAAAAGATAGTACACAATTAACCACAGTATCCCTACTATAGCTTATGTAAAATACTATCAAAACAGTAAAAAACACCATGTATTTACTAAGTACACAAGATAATATCAAACTTTCATTAATACTTCACAAATATGCTACCCTACAAATTATTCATCACTTTTATACTATTTCAGAATTAACAGAAAAAGAAGATGATAACCGATTAAAAAGCTTTATTAAAGAGTTTTACAGTTCATCAAATTTACTACACAGAAGCACAAAAGTATAACAATAACATTCCAAAGCTTCAAATAATATTCCATAATTTACAAATTGAAAATATAGAAAAACACCAAACTACGTTATACAAGTACTTATAGAAATCCTAGAATGTCCTTTTAATATTTATAAATATTTAGTCGAAAATTCACATAAAAACCATATTACAGTTCCTTGTTATATATATATCATTAATCTTATCTCATATGCTGATTTTGGGCATATATGGAATGTAATTTTACAATATCTTCATCTCGAAAAAATATACTCTTTATTTTACTAATGTTAATATTCCTTCTTTTCAATTCTGCAGCACGTGTTACTTGCAATGCATTTTGTTCATTCACTTCCTCATTTTCTGGAATTAAACTATCCTGCATTACATAATAAAAGTTACATAATTCAAATAACATATGCTCAATTTTGTGAGTATCAATATTCAAATTATTGGTAATCACTCTTACTAAATACTCAGACATCATTTTTAATTTATCCTGCGGTATATAACACAACATCATACTTGAATCATCTTTTTCCATTAACTTACAATTATCATTTCTCAATCCAAAAACTGTATATTGAACTTTATTATCAGAAAAATCCATCTCACAAGTATAACTTGTACAGTGATGCAATGCGTATACAAGACCAAGACAACCGTGTGTACTAGCTTCACACTCAACACTACCCATTAAGCACAAAACTATCACTGATAATATTACACTAACTTTCATCAATAAACCTACCAACTATACTATACAGATCAAATGAAACATGACCACTTATAGTAGCCACAGCTTCACCTTTCAATGCAGAATGTAATACTTCATTTGTAATATCAGTCTTTTTTTCAATATTAAAATTAACAACTTTAACATATCCAGAAACGTCATGACGTACTGCGTTAAGGAATAAAAATACATATTCATCACTAATAGATGAAAAATTAATATCAACACGGCTCTTAATTACATCTATATATTGCTTATTATACAAATGATTAACTATTTTAGGACTGGAGATGTTTATTTGAGAGTTAAACAAATAATACTTTTTACATAAATTAGTTATCAATGTACCCACGTTTTCTTTATAAAAAGTACTAGTACTATATATATTTGATGTAGATATTTCTTGCCACAAAATTCCACTATCATTCAGCACCGCTTCATGCTTATGAACATCCATAACCTCAAAATTCAACTTTCGAATCTCATCAGCAATGTGTAAATTATGCTGTAATATATAAGCATTAGATTTATATAAGTAATGTAACGTTACAGACAAGGTAATTAACAATAAAACACACACTGACATCTTAATTATGCAGTATCTCTTTAATATATTATTACACATTACTTTTCCAGTTTAACTACAATAATTTTTTCATTATCTGCAACATTAGGTAAAGTATCTATTACTTCTGTTTTATAATCTTTAAATTCCTCCATTATTCTATCTTTCAAGCCGTTAAAATAATATGAAAACTGCTTTTCTCCAACAAACTTCAATAACAGCTTTACTTCAATACCATGACCACGCGTATTACATGACAAGTAATTAACATTAAATCCTTTAAAATCTACTTTCCGTAATCGCAAAATCAAATCTAACGAGAAAAAATCATCTGCTAAAAGAAGCTTATATACATCTACTGTTTCATACATTTCATTAACTTGCTTTAAGGTAGTATCTTGACTAATTTTCTCAACTTTAGACACCAATGCTTCTTTACGAAGTAGTAAATCAATTTTTTCATCATAATTAATATTTATACTGAACATGTAAGTGATATTAAGTAGAGACAGCAACGTAATAAAACATAACAAACAAGGTAAAACACACTTATTAAAAAATAAAATTTTATAGAATAAACTGGTATCTTTAGTATGAAGAATCTTCAGAGGAGCTTTTTCTGTAATAGCACATAATACCACAGTATCACAAAACTCACTTACAACACTTGAAGATTGTTTTAACGTTAAAATTTTCGACAATTCATATGGAGTTAGAATATTGCTGTCCATATTTTTGAAATCAAATGACAACAAACTAGTTTTTATATTACTGGAAGTTATGATATACAAATTAATAATTGATTCTTTACTATAACCAAATTTAGCAAGATAAAAAACTGTATTAGATATTTCTTGATAAATTTTACCTGCAATAATACTTGGTAATGTTTCATCTGAAGTTACAATAATACTACTTACATGTATTATCTTACCTTGATACAAAACAATTTTTCTAAAATCATTAGTCTTAGTATAAGCGACCAGTATAGTCCACCCTTCATTATCTTTACCATAAAATCTTAACAACCTATCACAAAGATATGATAATTCTATAGGCAATAACAATATACCACAAAAATTACCTAAATTATTAACAACTACTTCCAATAATTTCTTCGTTAGGTTGTTTAGCTGACTTTTTACAACCATATAATGGCAACTTTTATTTGCATCATCAGGCTTTGTTAATAAAAATGCAGCACCTATATCATAATCACTCCTGACATCACTAAGATTCATTTTTACTAAAGATTTAGCAACAATTCTATTATAGGTAGGCATTACATGTTCAGTATAAACCTGATCAGAATGATTTAATACAAGATATATTGAAGATGTTTTATATTCAGTTATACATGATATAATTTTCGACAAATCTGCATCTTGTGCGGTTTCAATAAAATATTTATCACGTATTTCGTTATTTACAATATTAAGAACTACAGCTCCGTTATCTCCTACAGATATAACGATTTTATTTTTAGACATTTTAGAAAAAAATGACATTGCTTTTACACAAAATTATAGTATTAACATTAGCTTTAATAATCCATATAAATTAAAGACTCATCTCTCTACTATTAATAGTAATAAATAAAGATATCTTAATAAAAAAAATGAGAAAAAAATATAACTAGATCTTTGAATTAATAATATTTTTACATGCTATAATAACAAAGTACGACTTAACTAATTTTAAGCAGTACATGCTATGCAAAAAAAATAATTTATAAGCACTACTACACTATTCAGTACAACTTAAATGCTAATAATATTAACCTCACCTGCCCCAAGCTATTCATATAACACCATTAATCAACCAAGCCAACAAAAAGGCATAATAGAACTAAAACACTAGAAACTTTATATACCATTTATTAAGTACTTATATAATGCTATTTTAGATTAAAATACAAATACTTCATTTAACTACAACTACCTGCATACGCTGCTCTATTAGATATTATTACACCTGAAATCTCTTGCAAGTCATGTAATTCAATTACTGGTAATACTCTAGGATTAACACTTCTACATCTTGTTCTCCTACTATTACTGATACACCTTACCATGCTTCGTTTTAATTTATCATAGCCACCCTTACTGAAAAATAAAACCATAACTACAAAAACTACAGCACACACTACCCCAATTAATAAAACATTTTTATTACTATGATCTATTCTTATATTACTTTCATCTGTCCCATTATTTGTTAAATAATAATCTGACATACTTACATTGTTTGTAAGGTTTAATCTATTTGTTAAAACATATTCGGTAGATGCAAAATCCTTATGAAATGCTTGTTTTTTTACAGATGTTTTAACACCAGTCTTAATAGTACTACGTCTCACATTATATTTCACTTTTTTAGGCAACAAACCACATTTAACATCTGAAACATTACTTACACAATCAACAAATTTTGATTCCTTTTTACCTGTTATAGGATGTGCTGTAATATTAGTAATATTTGAAACAACACCGTTGCGATCTACTGACAATGAACTGACAGTATCTGTTGTATAATATCTTACAACACTTTGAGAAGTGCTAAATTCAATACTAGATACTGTACTAGAACTTGAATGTTTTACATCTTCAGTAATATCACTACCCTGAGTCTCAGATTGTATTACGCTAAATGTAGAAGTACCTTTTTCTCTCTCTAATTTAATAGCACCATTTTTAGGAGTTGTTGATTGAATTGTATTAGATACTGTAGAAAACCTACTTCTAGTACTTACAGATTTCACAGCACTATCAGAGTTATACGGTAATGAGCTAGTAGTAGCAGGTTTTACACTAACCTCAGTAATTTTACTTTTTGAAACTACTGATTGCACTGTACTAGATGCTTTAGAAGGATAATCTATAGACATTACAGGGTTTTCAGTACTACTAAGCATATATACAGAGGTTATAGGCTCCAGAGTCATTTCTGTAGCATCACTTTTAGAAATTATTGATCGAGTTGTTTCATACATAGATGCACTAACAGAACTAAGATTTTGTTCAGTAGCAAAAATATCTCTAGATAGAATTGATCTAACATCAAAATACACATTCTCTACACCACTACACAATTTCTTAGCAGCTACAGTAGTAACATTAATATACTTATCATTTGAAAATGATATATCTGCAGTAACAACATTTGCAAAATTAGCAATGTTTGTAATTTCACGACGTGAGAACTGCATCATATTAACATGTGTAATATTTCCACCTCTTAACTGCAATTCTGGTATTTCATACCTAACTATATAAGATGAACTCACAGTAGTTATCACTATGTTACTATCGATATGTACTATATGCAAAGATGTAACACGATCTTCAACACGCATAAAATCATATATAGCAACCTGCTTACCTTCTTTACTACTAACTATTACCAATTGACTATCATCACCAAACTTACTATCAAACACTATACCAACATAAGCTAAATAAGTATTCTCACCATTACTGATAGCATTAATTACATCAATTCCACTGACAGGAATATTATACTTATCATTATTTCCTAAATTACATCCATAACGATAGTTTACAAGACACTTCTTTGCCCCAAAATTTAAAGTATAATCAATTGAGATTTCATATATATTAGAAAAAAAATTATAATCTTGAGATAGATACTTCCCGACATAAAGTAATTTCATGTGCCCCTTAAACTCTGACACCATAATTAATTTATCACTGTATTTACCATATCCTATATAACCAGAATATTTAAACAAATACTTATTATTAAATTGAACCTCACCAGCAGCAGGCTTAATAATTTTAAATCTACCATCACGACACTGCAGGTCCCACATTACATATAATCTATCTGGCGATTTTGCTCTATCATCATTATCTACCCTTGCAATAACCATAATAGCATCTGGACGACTCTGGTACAGTACAACAGGATATCTAACTTCTTCTTTTAAGGAATGTACAGAACTACTTAAATTTATCTTATCAACATCAAGTAATGTTATAGTAGGTAAATAATTTATTTTATAAATTTTTAACAATAGGCTCTTCTTTATCCTATACTGTTTCAAATCATTCACAGAAAATGCTACAATCAAAAAGTCATTGTCTTTCACTTTTACAAACAACATTCTTGGTAAGTAATTTTTCACTGTATGATCTAGTACAGGTACATCATTAACTTTTACAGAATAAGTGTAATTCCCACTATGTACTTCACATACTAGATCATTTGCTACTAAACCACGCTTCACATAATATAAGGAAAATATAGTACTATTTTTTTGAATCAAATTAACACTATATGCATTCAAAAAACTATTCATTTTTAGTAACCGTATTTGTATATAGATGCTTTATTTACAGTAATAACTTCTAATTTACTTAAAATTTTCATAAATTAAATTAAAGGAATTAACAATGCTTAATAATATTGTAAATATTTAATAAATCAATAATTTTAGTTAATTTTTTTATTAAAACATTAAAAACTATACTCTATCCATAAACATAAATTTCTGAATCCCCCAAAATGTTGCTCTTGCAAATATTATTACACTCCACTATTATTAATCGTTTTGTATTAATAAATAAAAGCATGACTAAACATGAATTTCTTATAATTGGGAGTGGACCAGGAGGATATACAGCAGCAATAAGAGCTGCACAATTAGGATATGACGTTGCAATAGTAGAAAAAGAAAATTCACTAGGTGGAGTTTGTCTAAATTGGGGATGTATACCAACAAAGTCATTGCTACAATCCGCATCAGTTTATCACAACATCAAAAAAGCAGACACTTTTGGGATTACAGTAAAAGATGTCAAATTTGATTTTAATAAAATAATAGAACGGTCACGTAACGTTGTAGAAAAGCTAGCCAATGGAATTAGTGGGCTCATGAAAAAAAATAAAATAAAAGTTTATCATGGCACTGCAAAATTATTAGGTAACGCAACTGTAGAAATCACAGATCACTCGAATAAAATAACTAGTATTACGTCAACACATATAGTTATTGCAGCAGGATCTCAAGCCAAAAGTATACCTGGCATAGATTTTGATAATAATATAGTTTGGAATGCTAAAAATGCCATGATGCCAAATAAATTTCCTGAATCTTTACTCATCATTGGAAGCGGAGCCATAGGTATAGAATTCGCAAGTTTTTATAATACATTTGGTACTCAAGTTACTATGGTAGAATTAAAAGATAACATATTACCACTTGAAGATCATGAAGTATCTGAATGTATGCATAACATTTTAAGTAATAAAGGAATTAAAATACACACAAATAGCTCAATTACAAAACTAGAAAAGTGCAATAATTACGCTAAAGTTCAGATTTCAGATACAATAGACTTACAGGTGGATAACATTATATTAGCGGTAGGGATAATACCTAATTCTAGTAACATTGGTCTTGAAAATACAAAAATTAAAACAGACAACGCAGGTTTTATCATTACTGATAAGCACTGCTGTACAGATGAACCAAGAGTCTATGCCATAGGTGATGTTGCTGGCTCTCCGTGTTTAGCACATAAAGCAAGCCATGAAGCAATATTATGCATAGAAAACATAGCTGCAGGAGAGAATAAAATACCACAACATAAAGTACACACTATTAACAAAAATAATATACCCAGCTGCATATTTTCTATACCACAAATAGCTAGTATTGGACTTACTGAACATCAAGCAAAACATCAAGGGTATAATTTTAAAGTCGGAAAATTCAATGCAAATTGTAGTGGAAAAGCAGTAGCTATAGATGAAGTAGAAGGATTTGTTAAAGTTATAATAGACAAGTCTACTGGAGAATTATTAGGTGCACACATGATTGGAGCAGAAGTTACAGAAATGATTAATGGGTACATTATTGGGAAACAAGTGGAAATCACTGATCAAGACATAATATCAGCTATATTTCCTCACCCCACATTGTCAGAAATGATCCATGAAGCAGTATTATCATCAAATAATGAGTCACTAAATAGCTAAACTGTAATATCTCAATGTAACCAACTATAACACATAGCTACCATAATAAGGCACTGATGCTAGAAAGTATATGAAATCAAGTCAAAATTGTATGATAATTAATACTACACTCTTGATAAACTGTCATAAAAATATTTAACGATCAAGACTTAAATTTTTTCCTACTATACAGAACTCATAGATAAAACAGCACTAAAAATTTCCCATTATCACACTCAAATAATATCATATCTACAGGAAGGTAAACATCTAAACAAACATAAATCTTATTGGATATAACAATCTGACAATTTCATACAAATCTATCACACACAACTTCACTATTCACATAAACACTTATTCTATTAACAGATTCTTTTCCAGTTATCTAAATCTAAAGCAAGTTAACAATCAAACAATGCACCTAACTCATCATCATATTACATACAAAAACATAAAAGCTGCACCCTCTCATCTACTGTTCTCATCATTTCTCAGAAACATTAGTAAATGCATTCATTAACAAATCTAACTTCAAAATAAATCTATTATTCAATTATAGTATTCACATACAATATCTAAGTTCAGCAAATTTTACTCACAGCTTTGCTCCACAAATACAGCACTTATACACACAGAACACTTATATTTAACACACTCTTTTCATCCATCTCAACTTAAAGCAAATTAATAATCAAACAACGCACCTAACTTATCATCACATTACATACAAAAACATAAAAGCTGTACTCATCATCTACTGTTCCCATCACTTACCAGAAACATTAGCAAATGCATTCATTAACAAATCTAACTTCAAAATAAATCTATTATTCAATTATAGTATTCACATACAATATCTAAGTTCAGCAAATTTTACTCACAGCTTTGCTCCACAAATACAGCACTTATACACACAGAACACTTATATTTAACACACTCTTTT
>NZ_QOHL01000013.1:0-39980 GCF_004181775.1 Ehrlichia minasensis | reverse complement strand
AAAAAAATGTTTTTTATTACTTAACACATTTAAAATATATGAAACTTCATTCTCATAAAATCATTACCCATCCTGTAAGTAAAACTCTATACAAAACAACAAGTATTTAGAAAAATAACAAATAAGATCCCTTTCTCATCTGCAAAATGATACCTATACATAGAATATATGTGTTATATATATCAATCAGAATAATATGTCATTTCAAACATATAAAACCAAGATAACTACATATCAGTCATTACTAAAATAGATTATCAGCTATTACTTGTAGATTTACATATAAAATTAATATTATCATGTAACTTAAGAAAATTTATTACTTTTAAGAATTTCACATTTAAGTATTACAATTATTATCAAATTTTTGTTGCATGTAAGAAATACAGTATGTATATTTATAGATATCTTTTCCTCGGTAGCTCAGTTGGTAGAGCACTTGGCTGTTAACCAATAGGTCGCTGGTTCGAGCCCGGCCCGGGGAGCTTTTTTAATTTTTACAAATTTTCTTTTTAAGTTCTAAGTATACTAGTATTAGTTGTGTTATATTGTTATCTTTTATAGCGTGGTATATAAATGTATTGACTTATAGAAATATAGTATTACAATTATTACCGTGTTTTACGCACTATGGCAATAAAGGCATCTTAAAATAGATGTATTGGACCCGAGGGCAGTGCTCGGCATCTCCACTTTTTACTATGGGGGTGAAACAGGATCGACATGCATAGTAAAGGGGATAGTTTTTGCTCGGTGAGAAAACAGCCGTTTAAATGCTCAAAATTTATAAGTGCAAACGATAATTTCGTTTTCGCAAATGACAATAATAGCAGCGCTGACTTAGTAGCTGCTTAGTTTTGTCATTAGCGCGGTTTTTTAGAGGGTTTCCCGGGCAACAGAAAAATCCTCTTTTTTTATGATCAAAAAGTTATTTATGAGTAATGTAATAGATTATCAAAAACTCATGCACTCTGCTATGTGCACTATTGTAAAAAATGCTTTGACCATCATAGCTCACTCAGACCATTCAACAAATGTACACATTGCTATATCTTTTTTAACTAACTATAAAGGAGTGAATTTACCTGATCATGTAAAAGAGAATTATCCACAAGAAATTACTGTAATATTGCAGCATCAATTTAGAAGCTTACAGATATTTGATAACAGCATCAGTGTAGTGTTAAGTTTCAGAGGTAAAGAAGAAACAGTTGTTATACCGTTCCATTCTATTATCAAGTATATAGATGTTTATCAGGGTTTTGTACTTGATCTTGAACAATATATGAGCAACAACATTGAAGAGTTTGATAATTATGATTACGACACTGATGACAAGAATGAAACAAGTGATCAGCAAAACAACCAAGATAATATTATCTTTATCGATACATTTTTAAAAAAATAAAGTTTTTGTGCTTTACTACACTAAATCTACTAGTGTATTATGTGAAATGTTCCACATTCAATCCATTCAGAAGTACACTTAATGATAAACTTTAGATTTTCATAAAAACTTCATCTTATGTGTATCACAACACATTTAATTCTAAACACACTTTTTAATGAGACAAATATATGATGACACAATCTGTAAATCTTAAATTTAATTTGGTAATGCACAATCAAGCACATAAAGAAATCACTGTCAATGAAGCTTTAATAAAAATAGATATGCTCATGAATAATTGCATTCTAGAATTACAATGCAATACTCCAATAAAAGAAATATCTTCTGGAGATATGTATATTATTGGGCCAACACCAACAATTCAAGAATGGAAAAACAAACAAAACTATGTAACATATTATTACATTAACCAATGGTATTTTATACAACCAAATACAGGTTTAACTTTATGGATAAAAAGTAAAAATCAGCTTTATACATATAATAATAACGAATGGATAACTAGCTACAGCAATTCATAAAAACAACTTTAAATCTCATATAATACAGCAATTTTTCAATTCACACTTTTTATTATTACTTTTTTTCTGATATAAGCTTCATGGCATCTGATAAAGACATTTGCTCAACATCCGTACCTTTCTTTAAAGCAACATTTAATTTATCATATTTTAAATAGAATCCATACCTTCCTTTACATAATAATACTTCCTTATTATCTTCAGAAATGCCTAGAGATCTTATAACACCATTAGTAGAACTATTTGCAATAATGTTAATAGCATCTTCAAGACTTACATCTAAAAAGTTAGTTTCATTTTTTATTGAAAAATATTTACCTTCATATAATACGTACGCACCAAATTTACCAAGTCCTAATTTAATTTCCTTACAAGTTTTTGGATGTGTACCTAAACTTATAGGCAAATTCAATATCTTTTCTGCCATTTGCAAATCTAATAAATTGACATCCATATTTTTTGGTATAGCAGCACGTTTACCATTTTTATCATTACCAATCTGTAAGTAAACTCCATATGGACCTTTCTTAAGATATATTTCTTGACCTGTAGCAGTATCAATTCCTAAAATTTTGGGATATTGTACATTGTCTACATCATCAACAAGATCACCACCAACATTCTTTGTATACTTACATTCTGGATATCTAGAACATCCTAAAAAAATACCATTCTTACTAATATTAAGACCCAGTGTACCATCATTACATACAGGACATGCCCTTTTTGCTTCAGATTTATCAGAAGAAAAAATATAATTTTCCATCTCAGAGCTAATCACTTTTAATATTTCAGTAAACTCTAACTTCTTTACTGAATTAACATTATCAATAAACAAAAACCAAAATTTATGTAATACTTTCTTCCAATTAATTTTTCCATTAGAAATTAAATCCAGTTCTTCCTCAAGATCAGCAGTAAAATCATATTCCACATAACGACTAAAAAAATTTACAAGGAAAATATTTACTATTCTACCTCTCTCTGTTGGAAAAAACCTCTTTTGATTTAATACAACATACTGTCTATCCTGCAATACAGAAATAATAGAAGCATAAGTAGAAGGCCTACCGATTCCTATTTCTTCCATTTTTTTCACTAAACTTGCTTCATTATATCTAGCAGGAGGAACAGTAAAATGTTGATGAGGTATAACCTCATTTAAAGGACATACATCATTTACTTCAAGTAATGGTAACATATTATTCTTATTATCATCATCTTCACTATGACCATATACTTTATAAAATCCATCAAAAAATAAGGAAGATCCTGTAGCACGCAACGTCACTATTTTATCAGATGATGCTATTTCTACAACAACTTGATTAATAACTGCAGAATTCATTTGACTAGCAACAGTCCTTTTCCATATCAAATTATAAAGCTTGAGCTGTTCTGGTGTTAGATAATTTGATAAGCTATCAGGAGTTATCGTGATATTTGTTGGCCTAATTGCTTCATGTGCTTCTTGAGCATTTTTTACCTTTTTCACATATTTGCGAGTAGATTTTGGCAAATACTCCTTACCAAACATAGAAACAATAATACTACGAATATGATCTAATGCTTCATCTGCAATATAAAAACCATCAGTTCTCATATAAGTAATTAGCCCGACAATTTCTCCACCAACATCAATTCCCTCATATAGTTTCTGAGCAATAAGCATAGTATTTTTTGCAGTAAATCCAAGCTTTGTTGACGCTTCTTGTTGCAAACTAGAAGTAATAAAAGGAGGATAAGGATTACGTTTTGTATGTTTTTTCTCAACTTTTACAACAGAATAATTACGAGATTTTACCTCCTCTGCTAATCTCTTAGCATCTTCTTCATTTTTAATATCAAATTTCTCTAACTTTTTACCAGCATAACAACTTAAAAATGCAGAAAACTGTTTTCCTTCTACATTTTGACACTTAGCTTCAATATCCCAATACTCCTGTGTGACAAATTTTTCAATATCACTTTCTCTATCACATATTAATCTCAAAGCAACAGATTGTACCCTCCCAGCAGACTTACTACCTGGAAGTTTCCTCCATAACAAAGGAGATAATGTAAAACCAACTAAATAATCTAATGCTCTGCGTGCTTGCTGTGCATATACGAGATCCATGTTTATGCTTCTAGGATGCTTTATAGACTCAAGAATAGCATTTTTTGTTACTTCATTAAAAACCATTCTATTGATCACAACATTATTATCAATTGCATTATTTTCCCTCAATACTTCTACAATGTGCCACGCTATTGCTTCGCCTTCACGGTCTGGATCAGTTGCAAGATAAATTCCATGAGTCTCTTTATTAGCTACTTGAATTAACTTATTTACATACTTTTCTGACTTACTAATTATTTCATAAGTCATAGCAAAATCCTTATCTGGATTTACAGAACAAAATTTTACAAAAAAATATCTAAAAATAAAAAATGAAACAAAAAAATAATAATTAAAAAAAAAAAAAAACAAAATTTTTTATTTAAAAAAAAAAAAAAAAAAAAAAAAAAAAAAAGAGATTAACACTATTACTAATGATAATTCTGAAAGAATTTTAAATTTATTGTAGAGGTATACCAGAAAAAAAGAATGAGGTATTCTACATTACATACATTTAAAAAACACTTCATATCATATTTCATCACATATATTTAGTATTTTTTTTCTATTTTACAAGAATTATAATCACAACCATTTTATACATTTACATCAACACTTTGAAAAATCTATAATGTTCTTACAATAAGTGAATTATATGTATTAGAGTAACCATAACAAAAAATACTAAAATAATAGAAAATACCACATTCAACACAATTTATGTAAGAATTATTTTTTACAATATCAAAAAAAGAATTGTGACATTAATAATTTGAATAAAATAATTTTCCTAATATTTGTGGTATTTTCAGTATTATATCATCTGCAATTAAACCAATACCATAACTTCTAGCACATTCTGCATGTATCCATACACCACAACACGCAGCACTAAGTGGATTCATTCCACAAGATAACAACCCACTGATAATCCCAGATAACACATCACCACTACCTGCTGTAGCTAGATTAAATGGAGCATTACTAACTACAACATTACCCACAGGATCAGCAATCACAGTATCTGGACCTTTTAACACTATAACAGCCTTTGATAAATTTGCAGCTTTTTGTACAATCTCTATTTTACTACCTGTTAAAAATGGAAATATACGTTTAAATTCTCCTTCATGCGGTGTCATGACAACATTATGCTTAATTTTAGAAAAAAGAGTTTCACAAGAATCAGCAAATACTGATATAGAATCAGCATCTAAAACACAATTTTTCTTACTGAGAACATTTATAGTACGTTGCCTAGTAATGTCACTTATTCCACATCCTGGACCAATTACAACAGATGTAATCCTATCATCATTAATTACATCATCATAAAGCTTATACATAATTGAAGTCAAACAACTTGCATAAAATGCAACAGCATTACTGTCGCAAGCAATACTCACTATGCCAGAACCTGTCCTCAAAGCAGCCATTGCAACAAGTTTTGAAGCTCCTATTGACTTATTACCAACAGAACACACCAATGTGTATCCTCTCCTATATTTATTTACTGTATAGTCTAATTTTGGTATTTCATGTTTCCATAAAACAGGAGTGTTGCTACGTATTGCAATTTTACTATAATCAATATTAATTCCAATATCTACAACATGTACTTTTCCAGAATAATCACAACCAGGAAATAAAATGTGTCCTATTTTTAACACAGAGAAAGTTATAGTAACATCAGCACGGATAGCACAACCCATGATCTCCCCTGTATCACAACTTATGCCACTAGGTATATCAACAGCAACTATTACACTATTACTATCATTATTAATATACCTAAATATACAAGATAAATCCTCAGGTATATTACGTGATAACCCTACTCCAAATATAGCATCTATAATCAAACAATTTTGATAATTAACAATATTATCATACGTTAATGGAACAACCCAATCTTCATCTATATCAACATTACAACTATACAACATTAATATTACTGGCCATCCTCGAGCTTTTAACATCTTGGCAGCAGTAATACCATCTTTACCATTATTGCCAGGCCCAGCAACCACTACAACAAACTGTTTAGGAAATAACTTAGATACAGAATCAGTTATAGCTTTTCCAGCCCTACAAATAAGCTCATCAACAGCTATACCACAACTTTTTTCATAGAATACAACTTGTTGACTATTTAATACTACCATACCTTTTAATTGACATACCTTAAAGTAACACCACCATCAATAAGCTAACCACTACTTAACATTATGTACTACTAATAGTATTTCGAATTACTTAACACAAATTTGATTTATTCTTTTTTTTCTTGGGCTCAGCAGCAAATTTAATACGTTCAAATTCTCTCCTTTTTTTATGCCAACCATATTGATACATTGCTATTTTATTTTCTATTAATGCTATGGTACCATCATAATATACAACCATATCCATACCCTTCTTCTGAGCTTCAAGGAATTTTTCTCTATACCTATCACGGTATGCAGGATCATTCAACACAGAATAAGTGGTACTACTTGACTTATTAAAAGTATCTGTTACTTGTTTCTTTATTACATCATGCGTGTAAAAGCTCATTGTTATTACTACCTCACCATATTAACTATATTATTAGTTCTTACATAACTATCTAATGATGTTAATTATATCATATAACCTCAATAAAACGATATAAAAATTATTGATATATCACGTTTTTTAAAAAAAGTGTTGTTAATTTGCAACTTAATAATATATTAATAATTGAACAAAAACTCAAATAAAATTACAATCAAGATTATAATACCAATTTTCACTCATATAAAACTGTTTTATGCGCGACAAAACATTAAACAAAAAATCACAGTATATACATGATTTATTTTCAATTACAGATGAAGACGTTGTAGCAACACATCAACTGATAACTGATGATATATCCTTAATGCAACTCAGCCTCACTGAAGGTCAAATCTTACAATTATTAATAAAAATGAATAACATAAAATCCATAATAGAGATTGGAACATTTGTTGGATCATCTGCTATGTGTATGGTTAAAGCATTACCAGAAAATGGGCATATATATACTATAGAAAAAGATATTACAAATGCTGAATTAGCAAAAAGTAATTTCAAAAAACATAGCTTATCTCATAAGGTAACAGTAATTAATGATACAGCAATATCAGCACTAAATAAATTAACTGATTTATCACCATTTGACATGGTATTTATAGATGCAAGTAAAGCAGAATATTGTAATTATCTAGATTGGGCAGAATTAAACATAAAAAAAAATGGACTAATAGTTGCAGACAATACACTATTATTTGGGAATGTATACTCTAGCGATAATATCACAAAAAAAGTTTCTAAAACCATAATAGATAAGATGCTATCCTTTAACAAAAGGTTATCAGATAAAAATAAATACTTAACAACACTTCTCCCAACAGAAGAAGGTATGACAATTGCACTCAAATTATTTTAAATACTCTTAACATCAAATATTAATAGAAAATTAAATTATGCTATTACACTAAATCAAGCAGTATAATATTCATATAGCAATATCAGATATTTTATATATTATTTAGTACTAATAAATTTTATTCTATTTTAACATGAGAAAAAGACATACCGACAACACACAAGATAATAAAGTAGATTTTGTAATAAGAAGATATGGATTGTCAGTATGTAAATTATCTATTTTTTTAATAGCACCATTACTATGTATATTAAGCTTATACATTTTTAACATATATGATAGCTACATCAATATCATTATTAATTGCATATTTACAAGCATAAGTATCTTAGCAATATCAATACAACTAAGACAATATTTATATATTATCGCGTCAATAGAATACCAAAACATGATTTTCGCCAATTCTTTAAATCATAACACGGAATTTTGTCTAATAATAAAAAATGATGGCAAAATCATATACTCAGATGCAAGATTTTATGAAAGATTTATAAAAAACCAAGAAATAAAATTAAATCTATTTGACATATTAAAAATAGGTAACATTAGTGAACAAGAAATAGAAACATTCAAAAGTGCACTTAAAAACAAGCTATCAATCAACACATATTTTTGTTTAAATACAAAAAACAAAATTTCTAACTTTACACTAATATTAGATCCAGTATCAGAAAATCCAGAAATAGAAATTAATTATTCAAAAAAGATAAATCTATTTTTTGCACCTCTTGCGAGACCTCAAGAATATTTTGTACTTAAAGCTATAAAAATTACTAAAGAACAAGTATATGAAAGATTAATTCAGAAGCATTGTGTAGGTGCATATTTACTTAACCACAGAGGAGTAATATTATCTACAAATGATAGCTTTTTAAAAATGTTAGAATTAAATTCAATAGAAAACGGCACTACATTCACTAATTTTCTAGTAAAGGGTTATAATAAAGACAAAACCATAGATAATAATACAGTTACATTATCAACAAGTACAGGAATAAAATTCAAAGCACATATATCACAATCTGCATTCTACGATAAAAACAACAATAGTTACATTTATGGACTTTTAACTCCAGTAAATTCTGACATCCTTAATTACCATTTACACCCATGTTTTACAGAAGCACCAATAGCCATTCTACAATGTAGTACAGATGGCAAGATCCTTAGATCAAACAATATGCTCAAAAGGCTAGTTAAACACAGTAAAGATTATATTTTTGAATACATATTACCTTCATATAATAAAAAAATTAAAAAATACTTCCAAAACAACATTGTTAAAAATATGTCATTGGAAGCACAGCTTTATAATAATTTATATGTCAAAATTCATTTTAATAAATTTATACACCAGAATAACATGTTTATCATATGTTATATAACTGATAGTGAAGATCGTAAAAACTTAGAAATACAATTAGAACAATCACAAAAAATGCAAGCTATTGGTCAACTTGCTGGTGGTATAGCACATGATTTCAACAATATTTTAACTGCAATAATAGGTTTTTGTGATTTGTTATTGATAAGACACACTGCAACAGATCCTTCCTTTTCAGATATCATGCAGATAAAACAAAATGCAAACAGAGCAACAAATCTAATAAAGCAATTACTTGCTTTTTCAAGAAAACAAACCTTACAACCTAAAATTCTTGACATAAATAACATAATTGCAGATCTCTTACATATGATTAAGAGATTAATTAATGAAAGTATAGAACTAAAAATTCAATATGAACAAAACATCAACTTAGTCAAAGCAGATTTATGTCAACTAGAACAAGTAATTATCAATCTTGTAGTAAACGCAAGAGCTGCAATGGAAACAGGAGGACAATTAAGCATAAAAACATATAACACTAAAACAGATGCTTTAAAAGTACTATTAAAAAACATGTTTTCTCCAGATAAAGAACAAATAGAAGATGGAGAATACGTAGCAATAGAAATTTCAGATACAGGATATGGTATGGAAGATAAAATAATGAAAAAGATCTTTGATCCATTCTTTTCTACAAAAGAAACAGCTTCTGGTATAGGACTCGGTTTATCTACAGTATATGGAATAGTAAAACAAACAGATGGCTATATATATGTCAAAAGTACAGTAAATGTAGGTACTACTTTTATTATTCTTATCCCTACAGTACATTTATCAAACAGTAACGACATAGAAATATCATACAATAAATATTCACAAGAAGTAAATAATGTAATACCACAAGTAAGTACTTCCACAACTATCTTATTAATTGAAGACGAAGACCCTGTAAGAATATTTGCAACAAAAGCATTAACTAAAAAAGGATTCAAAGTAATAGATATAAGTTGTGGAGATCAAGCACTAGATATTATCAATAAACACCCGATAGACATTGTTATCAGTGATGTAGTCATGCCAAAAATAAGTGGCCCTGAAATTGTAGAGCAAATATTAAAAGTCAAACCAGATATTCAAATTATCTTTATCTCAGGTTACGCAGAAGAAGTGTTCAATAAGCATAGTAACATAGATGCAACAAAAATCAATTTCTTATCCAAACCTTTTACTCTTAAACAACTTACAGAAAAGGTATTAGAAATATCAGAAAGTTCATAAAAACATTAAATTAAAATTAATGCTCACACTTCACAAAAAAAATAAGTATAAATTCATAAAATTTGATCTATTCTATAATCACAACAATAATATCTTAACTATAGAAAACTACATATGACAAATATCTCTTTAATTTACACAACTACTCCCACTTATGAAGATGCATATCACATAAGCAACATTTTACTAAACAATAAGCTAATAGCATGCGCTAATATATTCAACAATATTACATCAGTATACCTATGGGAAAATGAAATACATAACAACAACGAATGTGTTATCATATTAAAAACAACAAACAACTTAGTTCAAGCAGCAACTAATAAGATACAAGAAATTCATCCATACGATACACCTGCAATCATTACCATAGATCCAGTCAATACAAATGACAAGTTTACACATTGGATAAATGACTGCATTACTTTATAATACGTTAGAAAATGTTATAGAAATCTAATAAGAATAAACCTATTAGAACACTTTCATAATCATTATTGCTTACAGATTCATAATGTAACAATGAACTTAGACTCACAATCAGACTACTTTATAACTACTATTATGTTGGAAAAACCTAAAATACTGAAAAAATATAACAACATCATTACACATATCACTACTAAATAAATATGTCTTATAGACTAAAATAATTATAATAATCAATTTGTATCACAGCATTAAATACTATATAAATTATCACAATATAAAAAGATTCAAGAAATTTTGATAAATATACATCGCTTATTTGTATAACATAGCAATAATTCATAGAACAACTTAATGTGAATTACTAATTTGTATAATAAAACTACTACCATGTAAATTTATCACAACATAAAAATCTCAGAAGTTGCGGTAAATAAAAAAATTTATTACTTGTCATACAATTGTACAATCAATTTTATAGTATCGATCAGTGTAAATAATAAATTCATGTAATGATCATATACATTTATAATATGTCAACTAGAAAAGTTAAAATAACTGACAGTAATAACTGATTATATAGCTACAACCACACAACCTATAGACTCATCAAACAATCCACTTAGATTAACGATTGTATTCTTTATAGATTTACTAACACTAAAACAATGAAAGTTTAAAGTATTTTAGCATTAAATACTATCCAATCAGGACGTGTCATCTGCAAATACTTAGCTGCATTCTCAGCATGACTTAACTCATTAAACAATGCAAAACACGTAGCACCACTTCCAGTCATACGTGCAATGAAAACATTTTTCAATTTCTTTAATACAAATAATATTTCTTCTATTTCCGGAATAAAACTCAACGCTACATCTAGTAAATCATTCTTAGAATTATAAATTAATTCCATCCAATCATCTTGTTTAACAGGAAGTTTATCACCTATTGAAGTAGAGAAATTATCACACTTATAATGATTAAAGACTTTTGCTGTACTTAATGACTTACCTCGCGGTGCAACAAGTATAATATATCTCGGCAATAATAAATCAGGTAACAACAGTATATCTTCTCCAACTCCTTTAGCAAAAAGTGTTTTAGATTCTAAACATGCTGGAACATCACTTCCAACTTTTAAAGCCAAATCTTGCAGTAATTTATAATCAACATTCCACATATTACCTAATAAACGTATGATAGCAGCAGCATCAGCTGATCCACCTGCTAATCCTGCAGAAACTAAAATATTTTTTATCACATTCACAGAAATATTAGGACGTACAGAACTATGCTTTAACAACAATTCTATTGCCTTATATACAGTATTATTATATTTACTAATCTTAAAATTTGAAAAATATACCCCGTTTCTTCTCCCACCAATATTAACTTCTAAAAGATCATAAACGTTAACAAAAACAAATAATGATTCCAAATAATGATGTTGATCAATTCGTTTACCAGTAATATGCAAAAATAAATTAACTTTTGCTGGTGCTTTCACTAAAAATATTGACATAATTAACTTATCATTAACAATACGCTATATATTATTAATAATAAATACTACGTAGATTGTAAAACATCTTTAGCAATTATTAAATAAAAAATTTTTTAAAAAACTTTCAATACATATATATTGTAACAGTACACTAAATAATATGATAAAATCAAACCCATTAATTTACATAAACTATTTTCTCTTACATAGTTTAAATTCTCTAATATTTTAATAAGATAACTTAAAATTTACTACACAGGATCACAAAAGTATAACAATAACATTCCAAAGCTTCAAATAATATTCCATAATTTACAAATTGAGAATATAGAAAAACACCAGATAGACATCTATTATTTAATAATAAAAATAAGTATTTTTCTTTTAAAGTTAAGTATAAATATTGATAATAATCTTTATTTACACCACAATATAAATAAAAAAGGATTATTAGACATATGGACATCAGACAATTCATATCAGAATATCCAGTAATATTAGCACCAATGTCTGGCGTAACTGATTTTCCATTTCGTTGCCTTGTGAAAAACATTGGAGCTGGATTATTAGTATCAGAAATGATAGCAAGTCGTGCAATGATCATACAAACAAAACAAAGTCTACAAAAATCACAAATTCAAACCAATACTGCTGTACAATTAGCTGGATGTGATCCAGAAATAATGGCAGAAGCTGCAAAACTCAACGAAGATATGGGTGCAAAAATCATAGATATAAACTTCGGCTGTCCTGTTAAGAAAGTAGTTAATAGCTACGCTGGTTCAGCACTAATGAAAGATGAAATTACAGCTGCAAAAATCCTAGAATCCGTAGTAAAAGCAGTAAAAATTCCAGTAACATTGAAAATGCGCACTGGATGGGACAATAACAATCTAAACTCACCAAAACTAGCTAAAATAGCTGAAGAAAGTGGGATAAAAATGATAACAATACATGGCAGGACAAGAACACAAATGTTTAATGGAAAAGCAGACTGGAAATTTATCAGCAATATCAAGAAATGCGTAAACATTCCTGTCATAGCCAATGGAGATATAAAAAACCTAGATGATATAAAAACATCACTAGAAGAATCTCAAGCAGATGGCATTATGATAGGAAGAGGAGCTTACGGTAAACCATGGTTTATTAATCAAGCGTTACATTTTATAAAATCAGGAACAATTTTACCTGAACCGTCACCATTAGAAAAACTAAAAATTATAACAAACCATTATGACCATACAATAGAATACTACGGGAAAGACATAGGAGTTAAAATCTCAAAAAAACACATAAGTTGGTATAGTGCTTCTCTAGATAATTCAGCAGAATTTAGATCTCAAGTAAATCGATCAAATGACAACAATTTCATCAGAGATAAAATCATAGATTTTTTTTCACAAAACCTACATTCTGCATCATAACTTTTTAAACAATAAACAAATTTTTAATTATCATTTCAATGTATGCATTCAATAAAAGTTTTATAATTGACAACAAGTTTATAGTATGATACCACTTCAAGTTTGTCGTTTCTCAATATTTATTAGTTATGAAAGATCTACAAACAGATAAAGAATTGCTCAAAACACTTGTAAGTAAGGGACTAAAACAAGGTTTTGTTACATTCAACGATATCAACGATGTTTTCTCTGATTATGTACTATCAGCTGATAATATAGATGAAACTATATCAATGCTTCAAGACTCAGGTATTAATGTGCTTGAACAAAGTGATGAAGATGAAGCAAACAGCATAGTAGAAGAAAATAGAATCAAAGAAGAGCTAGATGAAGATGATGTATCAGATGCAGGTATAAAATCTTGGGACTTTGGACAAACGGATGATCCTATACGTATGTACCTATGTGAAATGAGTTCAGTTGAATTACTGTCTCGTGAAGGAGAAATTGAGATCGCAAAAAAAATAAAATCAGAAAAAGTAAATATGCTAAGGTCATTAGTAGAATCACCAGTAGTACTACGTACGTTTATGTCCTGGAGAGATGACTTAGTAAATGAACAAATAATGTTAAGAGATCTAATAGATTTAGATGCAAATTACAGGTACGAATTCCCAGAAAAATTCGCCGATGCTGATGAAGCTAGTGTTCTAGATTATGATAAAGATTTAATAGACGAATCTGATGAAGATACAGACATTTCAGAAGATGAAGATGAAGAAAATGTTTCAATAAACGCTTCAATATTAGAAATGGAAAATGCATTGCTGCCTAAAGTTGTAAGTATTTTAGATTCAGTCATTGCATCAGCAGAAAAAATTTTAGAACTCAAGAAACAGTATCAAGGCAAAATTAATCAAGAAATTGAAAAACAATACAATGATCTACATGATAGTATATGGGAAATGATATATCAAATTAAACTCAGTAATTCTGCAGTATTATCAATTACACAACAAATCTACAGTTTAAGTAAGTCAATCGCAGCAGAAGAAGCTAAAATCATTTCCCTTGCAGAAAGTTATGGCATACAACGCAAAGATTTTCTAGATGCATATAATACTAACTCTGTACTACAAAAAAAAGGTACTTCCCAACAATGGAACAATCTGCTAGTAAACGAGGAAAGTAACATAGTCAGTATGTATAGTAAAATTAAATTACTCTCTGGAGAGAATAACCTAACTGAATTTAAAGCATTAGTAACAAAAATACAAAAGCACGAGCGTGCAGCAAATCAAGCAAAGCAAGAAATGATCAAGGCAAATCTAAGATTAGTAGTATCAATTGCAAAAAAATATTCAAACAGAGGCTTACAATTTCTAGATCTAGTGCAAGAAGGAAATATCGGATTAATGAAAGCAGTAGATAAATTTGACTATAAGCGTGGATATAAATTTTCAACCTATGCAACATGGTGGGTCAGGCAAGCAATTACCAGAGCAATAGCAGATCAAGCACGTACTATTAGAATTCCTGTACACATGATTGAAACTGTAAATAAAATTAACCGTACATTAAGGCAAATGCTACATGAAATGGGCAGAGAACCAACACTAGAAGAACTATCAGCAAAACTAAATATTAATGTAGATAAGATACGTAAAGTCATGAAAATAGTCAAAGATCCTGTAAGCTTAGAAAGTCCTATAGGAGATGATGATAGTAGTACATTTGGTGATTGTATAGAAGATAAACGTGCAGTAAAACCAGAAGATGCAGCAGTACTAGCAGATTTAAGAGAAATTACTACAAAGGTACTGTCAACATTAACGCCAAAAGAAGAGAGAATTTTACGTATGAGGTTTGGAATAGGTAAAGGAGGAAAAGATCATACTCTAGAAGAAGTAGGAAAATTATTTAACGTAACAAGAGAGCGTATACGACAAATTGAAGCAAAAGCTTTACGTAAATTACGTCACCCAAGTCGTGCAAGAAAGCTCAGAGGATTCTTTTAATATTTAAAATATTCAGTCGAAAATTCACATAAAAACCACATTACAGTTCTTCTAATACCAACAATACAATAAAAGAATTTTGTACACGCATTAACATGATACATATCTAAACATAAGCAAAAACTTCACTAAATTACTTATACAAGTACTTATAGCAATCCTAGAATGTTCTTTTAACATTTAAAATACTCAGCGAAAATTCACATAAAAACCACATTACAGTTCTTCTAATACAAACAATACAATAAAAGAATTTTGTGCACGCGTTAATATGATACATATCTAAACATAAGCAAAAACTTCACTAAACTACGTTATACAAGTACTTATAGCAATCCTAGAATGTTCTTTTAACATTTAAAATACTCAGCGAAAATTCACATAAAAACTACATTACAGTTCTTTTAATACCAACAATACAATAAAAGAGTTTTGTGCACGCGTTAATATGATACATATCTAAACATAAGCAAAAACTTCACTAAATTACTTATACAAGCACCTTAAGAAATCTCAGTATGTTACTCTAATATCTATTAAGTTACTAACATTCAAAGTTAAATGTTATGATAAAAATGCATTAAAAAATCACATTAGATCTGCATGAAATGAACATACTACACACAATTCTTATACAACATCTCAACAATTCTCTAATACCCATTAAGCATTATTGTAGAAACGTACATGAGTTATAACAGAGTTCTTACACACATTTACTCTATATGAAAAAGGTATGAAAATATAAATTACAGTTATATTAACTTTAATATACAAGGCATCTATAACTATGATACTAACAGAATATTTTCATCTACTATTGATACACTTATAGTAACTTAAGTAAACAAAATTAACACAATACATACACTGAAATATTCTCTCTTTAATAAATTTATAATTCAATACTTACATAAATTACCATACACAGTAATATATAAGGAAACAATAGCACATAGTACACTTAAAATATTTACAAATAATACAAAAGACTTACAACCGTTTCAATTTAACAAATAAACACCAATTATAATATCAATACAAAATTCACAAACAATACACACAAGTATTCTTATATTCAACATAAATACAACTAGCATAGATTATGCTACATATGATACCTTGAATAATTTAAATGTACAAACTTGCAAAAATTTATTACAAACTCACTAACAATAACGTTCTAGTAATGCCATAACTCTCTTAATCTATTATCTATTTCTTGTGCTTGACTAGATAATTTTTCAGCAAGATCCCTTTTACCCTGCAATCTTAAATCTAAAATTTCTGCCTGAATACATTGCAGGTTATCTAAAAGCATTATTTTTTCTATCTCTTTTTTTGAAATATCTATACTATGTTCTCTATTTTGTATTGACATAAAACTAGACGCAGATATTTTGCTTGATACAAAATCTATTACGCTCTCTAAATTATTTTTCTTTAATTCTAAAAGTAATATCTCCTTAGATATGACATGATCACACAAAGTAACTTTCACATTAATAATATTCTGTCGCAGTTTATACACATCTTTATTCTTTATACTAAATCTAGAAAATTGATCAAAAATAATAGGATCATCAAGCAACTCTGGAAATTCCATGATGACATACACCACTCTTAATTGATTATATTCTTCCAACAAAAATTCATCATTTATATACTTTAATTTGTTAGATACACGATCTATTGAACGATTAGTGTTTAAATATTTACTTTTATCACTTTTATATTGCAAATCACGAATTTGAGAATAAAAATATTTCTTATAGTACTTTGCAATATTACCATCACTAATTTGATCAAGATAATGTTTAATTCTTGCTTCTAATATCACACACTGTTCAGGCATGACAGAGTTTTTATCAGTACTAACCTTAGCAAGCTCATAATCCCAGATGAACTCTGATAGTAATTTTGCACTATCCAATAAAGAATTTACACTATCAATACCACCATTCATACAAACATCATAAGGATCCATTCCTGCAAAAACATCAACAAATTTGACAACACACCCAGGTCTAATTAAAGACAATGCGAGCAATGCGGATTTAATAGAAGACATTTTCCCAGCAACATCTCCATCCATCCAGATTATTATTTCAGAAGTTATTTCACACAAATATCTCAAATGTTCAGAGGTCATTGATGTTCCTAGTAACCCAACTACATTACAAACTCCTATTTGATGCAGCATCAGAACATCCATGTACCCTTCTACTACTACAATTTTCCCTTGCTTTTTTGCTTCACGCACAGCAAAATGCGATGCATATAGATTCTCCCTCTTCTGAAAGAGAACATTTCCCCTAGAATTCAAGTACTTAGGATTTTGCGTATCAACAATTGATCTCCCACCAAAACCTATTGTGTCACCACTAGAATTACAAATAGGAAATATAATCCTGTTATAAAAATAATCCTGGTCCTGAGAATTCAATAGTCCTACACTTCTAATATCATTTACATTAAACCCATGAGATAACAAGTATTTACTCAAACCATATGCTGGAGCATAACCTAATCTAAATTTTTTTACTGTATCATTAAAAATTTTACGACTTTTTATATACTCCATTGCTACATGATTAGCAAACAATTGCCTTTCAAACCATAATGTTGCAGCATCTAAAAGAGGGATTAAACTTGATTTTTTATTAGTACTTTTTGGTAAGTCAATACCATACATCTCAGCAAGGTAATTCACTGCACTCTTAAAATCTAAAGCATTAATATCAGAAGTAAACTGTATAACATCACCATTAGCACCACAACCAAAGCAGTAATACAACCCTTTTTCATCATTTACAGTAAAAGATGGTGTTTTTTCACCATGAAATGGGCATAATCCAATAACACTATTACCTCTTTTAGTTAGTTTAACCCTCTGCCCAATAACGTCAGATAACTTAATCTTACTTTTAATGATATCAACAACATTCATGTCACATGCTATAGACCAGTTTAATAATATTACTATGATTAAATGAACCATAATTCATTATACAATCATAAAGGTTATTACAATTAAATCCAGTCCTATATCTCAAGTATTAAAAAGCATTTACTCTTGTTATTAAATTAAACCATTACAGCCATTTTTTAGAATGATATGACATGTTTTTGCTAACTAACATCAAATTTGAATAAGCAAATATTACTCATATTTGCTATATACTTAAACATATTAGAGCATAATAGTATTCAAAACCATTAATAATTACTTACTAATATAATCCAAGGCAAACATCATATATCAGCCTTACGTAAAACTATTAATTTATTTTACATTATCAATCAACAACAATATGCTTCACTATCACACAAAAACAAACTACATCACTTGAAAGATTATTATAACAATTACTGATACTAATATTATTAAAATATATGCAACAGTATAACATAGCTATATACTTTTAAAATATACCACCACTATCACACACAACGAACCAACATAACTTGAAAGATCATTAACAATGACTGCTGCTATCATCATTGAAATAATATACGATATGCATTATACAAATAAGTGATTTCTCCTAACACTACTATGAACACAAAAGTGCAAAAACACATTATCAATATATGAAGATCATTAAAATCACTTACTACTATCACCTCTAAAATATGTATTGTTACACTAAACAAATAAGCAATACTATAAATTACAGTTTTTAAACTACGAATTTATCAACAATACTTTAAACATACTACCCATATTCTCAGTCAATCTTAAAAAACCTGTTATTAAATTTTGTTTTTGCATTTCAGTTGCATTTTCAATAAGTACTCTTAGCCTTTCTTTAATACCAACACTATATAAAAAATCTCTCTGATTCATAATAACTGAATCAAGAGTAGATAAACTATCACGTAGTACAGCAAAATTTACATGTGCAGTTATATCGCTTGTTCCTACATTTTTAAGTAAATCATTATACTTATGATCTTTTACAGACTGTATAGTATTTTCATATGGACAATCTACATATCCATAATCAATAATCACTGCTGCTCCACTATTTTTTAAAATTTTACTCTCTATATATCTAATTATAGATATAGCTTCATTACATGTTTCTATGACTGGTTTTTCAATATCACTTGATACTTCAAATCTTTCATCAACACTCTTATAAATAATCTTAAATTTATCATTTTCTAGTGCAACATAAGTTTCATACCAAGTATCATCAACACAAGTAAATTGCCTTATAGGTAAAGCATCAAAAAACTCATTAGCAATAATTAAGATAGGACAATCCGGAACATCATTTACACTTTTACACCAAAATACTTTCTCATTTTTCAAAACATCCCTTTGAATACTTTCTAAAATAGGACTTATTTCAACAAGATAAATACTCACCGCTGCATAACATTGCTTAAACCTTTTTAGAATTCTGATAACATCACTTATTAATGTTCCTCTACCAGGCCCTAATTCTACTAAAACAAATTTAGATGGAGCACCAATCTTTTGCCAATTTAACAACACCCACAATGCTATAATTTCACCAAACAACTGAGATATTTCAGGAGCAGTAATAAAATCTCCATGTGCACCAAAAGGCATTTGCGTCATATAATAGCCATGATGCATGTCATAAAGGGCGATTCGCATAAACTGTTCTATTGAAATAGCACCACCAGAATTAAATATTACTTCTTTTAAATAAGAATACATAATTAATTAATGTATTATTCACATAATTATGATATAAAGAGTAGAGCGGATTGTAAATTTATTTAATGTTATGATGTCATCTACCTTTCAAAAACAACTAAATGTACAGTTTTCAAATTATATAGGTAATGGCATATGCAGCCTATACAGCATGTTAGCTGCCATTAAAGACAAATGTAATGCGCATAGCAGTCCAGACGTTAACATTTCTTTTACTATACAACATAAAGATAATGTAAGAAATTTAATAGATCAAGAACATGGCCACAATACAGTAACTAACCTGCTACCTATATACAATAATTCAAACACAACATTAATAGGTTCATCAGAACAATCAATAACCAATGAAGAAATACTATCACAAGATAGTAGATATAGTGACAACACTACATCTCAAAATGATGTCACACAATATGATGAAGAAATTAGCTATGAAACAGCATATCATTTGCTATTAAATTTAGTTAACAATGATGTCAATTTATTTGAAGAGGTAATATCAATTGCAGAAGTTTTAGTTAGAGAAGGAGTTTTAGTTGCGCCAGAATCTAAAATAAAAAAGGATATAGCTCAAGTAATTTTATACAATATACAACATAAACAAAAAACTCAAAATTCAGGTTACTTAAGGTAATAAGATGCCAGGAATAAAGAAATTCATTGTCCCATGTGATTTTAATGGACAGAGTTCTCCATTCGCAATATACATTGGAGAACCAAAACCAGAAAATCATCCTGTACAGCATCAAGATAATTGGTTATCCAAGGAACGCGGCGGTACTATACCAGAAAAAATTAAAGATAGTTTGTCAAAATTATATGCATTAGCACAAAAAAATGGCATTTGTTTTGCAGATCTATGTGTATACGCATTAACAGTTGCTGCACACAAAAATTCTAAAAATTAATTAACAAATGGTACTACCTGATATTTTTAATGCAAAGACTTATCATCAGAAAAAATTAAATAGCATATTAAAATCATATTCACTATTATCAAGAAACGACATTTATTTACAAGTTATACACATATGATTTAATAATTACTATCCTAATAACGTACAAGAGAACAATGCAGTACATTTTATAATGCTAAACACCACACAACTCAAAAAAATTCTCGATATTGCAACCAACTTCTCAATTAAAAATAGCATTGACATCTTTCATGTATTACATAAATACACTTTTACAGATAAATTTTAGCTATCGCAAATTAATACCTCAGATTCATCAAGCATTTTTAAAACTTAGTAGAACACTAAAATACACATGACGTAAAAAAACAACAAACTTAATTACCGATAGAAAAGTAAGGACACTTACTTACAACACTTTAATATATACTATTTAATAACACCAAAAAAATCACTTGACGCTCTTGATTTTTACATATTTTTATAGATAACTTAATAATATTTTTGAACGCATAGCACAATAAAATATACAAGACAATGAGCTTTGTATACAACCAAAAACTAGAGTTAATTATTTACATCACACTTTACATATACTATTTACAAATTAGTTACTTCAAAATACCCATCTATTTTTTTATATTACTTACCACACCATAATTGATAACAAACCTACACAGTAATCCCTTACCATACATCACCTCAATCAAATAACAGAAGCAATTATTGAATAGCATTTGATATTTTCACTACTTATTTTTGACAATAACAGATACAACTTATATTAAAGAAAATAAATAGAAAGCTTTAATTAATAGTATTATCACATACTTAAGAATATTAGTTATCCTCAAATGCTTCTTCCCATGTTCCTTCCGTAGCAGCACGAGCATATTCTGTTACTCTATTTTCAAAAAAATTAGTATGCTCTACTCCATTTAAAATTTCATCTAACCACAACAAAGGATTTTTATTTGCATCATATATAGGTTCCAAATTTAATTGTAACAATCTTCTATTAGCAATATACCTAATATATTTTTTGACTTCTTTAGAAGATAAACCTTCAACATCTCCACATGCAAATGCTAAATTAATAAATTCATCTTCTAACGACACAATAATTTTACAAGCTTCATACAGTTCACGTTTTAATGAATCATCCCATATCTCATAATTCTCTTGAATAAAAGTATTAAATAACCTAATTATTGACTCAGTGTGTAATGTCTCATCTCTTACAGACCAAGCTATAATCTGCCCCATACCTTTCATCTTTCCAAAACGCTGAAAATTTAATAAAATTGCAAACGAAGCAAATAACTGAAGTCCTTCTGTAAAAGCGCCAAAAACTGCTAAAGTCTTTGCCACATGCCTTTTATCATCTTTTCTACATTCCTCAAACCTTTGCATATAATCATACTTTTTCTTCATGACCTCAAACTTTAAAAATGCTTGATACTCAATTTCAGGCATTCCAATAGTATCCAATAAATACGAATAAGCAGCTATATGTATAGTTTCCATATTTGAAAATGCAGCAAGCATCATACAGATTTCAGTAGGCTTAAAAATATTTGAATAATGTTTCATATAACAGTTATTAACTTCAATATCAGCCTGAGTGAAAAAACGAAAAATTTGCACTAAAAGATTCTTCTCTTTTTCAGAAAGTACTGTTTTCCAATCCTGAACATCATCTGCAAGTGGAACCTCTTCAGGTAACCAGTGTATCCTTTGCTGACACAACCAAGCATCATATGCCCAAGGATAATTAAAAGGCTTATAAATTGGTCGAGAATTTAACAATGACATTTTTAATTACTACCAAAATAACAATATAGGATTATAAACTAAACCCAGAGAGAACTATAACAACTATTTGATATAAAAATCAACTAAGATTTTTTATTAAAATACATAAATATTAAATATTCATATATGCTAAAAAATATACACATTTGGTAAAAAATAGCTAATTAACATATAAATTATCTTAATAAGAATACCATATATATTGGTTTTTTATATATGTAATGATATTTTTTATTTAAAATATTAAAAAAAATAGTTTGCATATTAAGTTATTTCTATCTATACAATTATAATCCTAAATTTATTTAATAATTCATATAAACTATGCTCACAAAAGATCAACAAAGGGAAGCAATAGATAAAAAAAGGTTAAAGAAGTATATAAAAGATATTGTATCAGAAAAGATTGATGATCCTCTTCTAGATATGACTAATATCACTCCATTATGTGTCACATTACTACTAGATGTTGAACCAGATTTCACATTATTTAAAGAAAAAGTAATTGATATATTAAAAGAATATAATGACTTTATCGCGATGCATTATTTACCCAAAGGGTTAACTATAGTCGATGATAGAACTTCAGAAATGTCATGGAATAGTGTGAAAGAAATACATACATTATACCATAATCATCAACTATCAGTTGCAAGTAATGATGGTAGTAGTATTCTCACTAGACAAGAATTTAATCTTAGTGCTAACAAACAAGATATTACAATAGATAATAACTTAAAGTATAGAATTCAATATCACCTATTATCATCACTTATTGACCAATGTTTTGATACAGAAATTATAAAAACATATAACAAAGAAGCATTATCCGCAACAGATAATATTAGAAAAAATATAATCCATAAGCTAGGAGAAATACTTTCTCATCACGTTCAAAAAAAAACTTTTTCTGCATACGCAAAATACTTAAAAAATTTATATGAAATACAAGAATTATACTTCACAGAAAAAGGTTATGATCTATTAAGTATGACTCTACAACATATCACACTAAGAGAACTCAATATTACTAAAGAAAATATGTCTTACACCTTTAGTCCTTTATTAGATAATGGATGCGATATCAATATAAAATGCAACATACCAGAATATATAGATATATTTCTAGAAACAAGCAATATTACAATCTCCGGTACAGTATATGGTAACATTTTTAATAAATATGGTAGTATCACTATCACTAACGCAAAAGAAGACTGTAGTAAAAATGTAACTTCCATATTTGGTGTTGTAAGCGTTAATGGCACAATAATCAACCAAAAATTACCTAATGAATTAATTATCAATTCTAACTTTTGTAAAAACATAAAGCAAAGTTCAATAATAACCAGACAAACAAACCTCTGTCAAACAGCGCAAGTTATCTCATCATTCTCTTCAGAAGATTTTATTAATAACAAACACAGTATAAATGCATTAAAAATAGAGCTATTTAATGATAAATTACAATATTATGCTATTATTGTATCTATAGAATGGCCTACCAGGCAACCTACATATAAAAATGCTGAATTGCTTTTTCAAGGCAAAATACAGAATACAAGCATCGCAAACAAAATATGTAATACAAGGCAAAATACATTATCAAATATTAGTATTGACCATATCATTAATCTACATCGTCACAATATATTCATAAAAGACAAAAAATTAATAATTGAAAAATTAAACAAATTTATAGGAGTATATTTAACAACATGTACAAATAATGGCAGAGATTTCATAAAAAAATTCCATATAGATGAAATAGCAATACACAGTCAAACAGAATATGCACAACTAATACTTTATAATACAAATATAACCATATTTGGTAAATTTCAAGGTCTTGTACACACACATACAGGAAATATTACAGTTATAGGAGAAATCAAAAAATCTAGGCTTACAACAAATACTGGACTCATTAGAATTAAGCCTCATAATAGCAACACTAACGTAACCATAGCAAGTGATTCTTTAATCATTGCTAAATACGGCACAATAGAAATCACAGGTAAACACAACTATTGCTACATTAATGGTAGTAAACTTATTACAAATCCAAACAGAACAAGGTCAGAAACAGCATTACTTAACACACAACCACAAACATCTATAAAAGCTATTACTAGTCAAAACAATACTAAACATGCAATACAATTTTCCAAAAATACTATACACTATCTGAACCATGTAAACATCATTGATAATATAGATGCAGAAAATAGACTACCTATAACTTTTTTTGACTATGGCACCACAACATTCATTCATGATGTACATATAAAAGACAAAAAATTAATCCTAAGAAACTTAAATAACAATATAGCGCTTCACTTAACAAATATTACATCTAACGGTACAAATCTCAAATCTAAATTCGGTGTCAACGAAGTAATAATATACAGTGATGCCATAGAACATGCATATTTAATATTTCATGACACAGATGTAACCATGATTGGTAGTTTTTTCGGAATATTGCATACGAACAGGGGTAATATTAAAATTAATGGAGAAATCAAGAAGCAATCTAAGATTAGTACAAATTTTGGATCAATTGAAATAACAGGAAAAGTTAATAAAGCAGAAATCACAGCAAACACTGGATCAATTGAAATAAAACCTAACCCTAACGACCTCACCGCAGAAGTAGCAACCAATAGTCGATTAACTGCTAAACACGGCACCGTAAAAATCACAGGTACACATTCTAGATGTCGCATTGATAGCAATCACGTAATTACAAACCAACCAAATACTTCCATTCCACACTCATGTCTTCAAAAACTTTCAGTAATAATTTCTTATTTAGCAGATCCATTGTCATTATAAGCATATGAAATAAAACTTATATCTCACATAATCAATAGCCACTTACTGATAAATATAGAAGTGTGAAAATCACATGCAATACATTTCAAACATTGTATTGATAGTAATCAAGTAATACAAACCAACCAAATAGCTACATTACACAGTCATGTCTTCAAAAAACGTTCTAATACTTCCATTATTTGACAGACCCTACTGTTAACCATGATCATGCTGCTACTACATCACTTTTATCAATTAACAAATTAATCTACTTTTTTATAAATGTTTAAGTTGATAGAATATACTTCTAACTCAAACAAATAAGATCAACATACTATGTTATTTTTTATACCAATGCGTAGTCCCATCTTTATTATCAGAAAGTACTATTCCTCGACTTAACAAAAGTTGTCGTATATCATCTGCCTTCTTAAAATCATTCTTTGCCCTTGCCATCCTTCTTTCATCTATTAACTTATCAATTTCCTGGTTATTTTCATTAACTCGAAACCAATCTTGCCAAGAATGTTGCAAAATACCAATAAAATTTGCAGTTTTAATAAGAGTTTTAGCCAAAGATGCTTTTTTCATAATATCAGATGCCTTATTAATCTCTGTAACCATTTCATGTAACATTGAAATAGCTTTTGGAGTATTAATATCATCTTTTAAACAATCAACAACATCACTAGATAATTCAACATTATCATCCAATGATAAGTCAACATTTACAGAACTTAAAGCAGTATACATACGATTAAGTGATTCTTGAGCATTAGCTAATGTTGTATTAACCCAATCTAAAGGTTTTCTATAATGAGTATTCAACAACACATACCTTATTAACTCACCTTTAACCCCAGACTCTAATAGCTGTCTCACTGTTAAAACATTACCCAAAGATTTACTCATTTTCTCACCATTAACTGTGAGAAATCCATTATGAATCCAATACTTAGCGTAATAGCTACCGGGAAATGCACAACAACTTTGAGCCATTTCATTTTCATGGTGAGGAAATTGCAAATCCGCACCACCACCATGAATATCAAAATTTTCACCCAAATAACAATAACTCATAGCTGAACATTCTATATGCCAACCGGGCCTACCTAACCCCCAAGGACTAGGCCAGCAACTCATTAACTTATTATCTATTTCAGTTGCAGGTTTCCACAAAATAAAATCTCCTGGATGCTTTTTCCCTAACTCTATATCTATCCTACTACCATAAATCAGTTCTTTAATATTACGCTTAGATAATTGACCATATGCAGGATAAGATTCTATATTAAAAAACACACTATCATTATTAACGTACGCATGACCATGATCTATAAGCTTCTGTATTAAATTTATCATAACATCTATATTATCTGTTGCTTTTGGCTCATAAGTAGGTTCTAAACAATTCAGCATTTTCATATCTTCATGAAATGTTTTTACATAAACTGAAGTAACTTCACATATACTTTGTCCACTACTTTGTGCAACATTAATAATCTTATCATCAACATCAGTAATATTTCTTACATACGTCACACTAGGATATAGTAATTTCAGTAATCTAAACAGTACATCATATATAACTATTGACCTAGCATTCCCAATATGCGCAAAATCATAGACGGTAGGACCACAAACATAGACCTTGACATTATCAACATTCAAAGGAATAAAAGGTTCTTTAATGCTAGTTAAAGTATTATATATGATCATGTAAATTTTGATAAAAAAGAAAACATACTCACAACAAGTTTAGGACCTAGAATAATTACCATAGTAGTAACAACAATACCAAATAATGATACCAACACTCCAAGAATAACCATCATACCATCTTTATTCAATAGACCCAAAGACATAATTGACACACCACCGGCTGGAATAAAATTTGTCAACGGTAAAGGAATAGCTATTGACACAGCACATAAAAGAGAAATAAACGCTATAACTTTCTCACCAACACTATTAAATATAAACAATAAGCGAGGTTTTGTAAGTTTCTCTGCTTTTTTTAATATAGGAGCAGTTTTTTCAATAATCAAAGCTAAAGTTGTACGTTTAAAAGACTTTTTTTCTAACCACCTAGGCATCCAAGGTACTTGAAACCCTAACAACATTTGAAATGCAAACATAAGTAAAGGAATTGAAAATATTGTCGTATAACCTGGAGGTACAGGTAAAGGAATAGAAAGAGGCAATGAAAACAACAACATCAATATTCCAAAACCACGAGCATGAAGTGCAGATTTTAACTCGAATAATGTAATTCTATCCACATCAGTGTTATTAGTAACTTCCTCTAATAGATCTGAAACTGCTTTATTTTTTTCGTGTGACATATCTTATAAACTCATTTCAAAAACTATATAACACATTCTTTAAGAAGAAATAACACGTATAGTTAACAAGACGTACAGCTAACAACACTTATTTTTACTAATCATAAATCTACAAGTAGCAAAATATTACTTAACAACCTTTCTGATATATTTTTAATCTAAATATGTACATAACTGCATTCTAAGAAAGAATACTATTTAAGCTACTACACATTATAGTTATAATAATAATCAAGCAACATTTTTATATAATTTATTATAATTCCATTCGCAATAAAAAAGTTATATCAAAGTGTAGTTATCCAGATCATTTTAAATATCTATTTAATATATTTAACATTAATTTATAAATTCTTTACTTTACATTACAACATTATATTTAAATTTTTCATAATTTACATACTAATAAAATCAACTAAAAATAATTAACATTTAGGATTTTAAAAATTAATTGCAATTAATTGCATTGTACTTTAAAGAAGTATAATAGTATTTTAAGGAAAATAATTTATTATTACTATTGTCAACTAGTACAATTTAAAAAAATGTATAAAAACTTTAATCAAAAAATTATTTCAGTTTTAGAATTAATAGAAAAAGAAGATGATAACCTATTAAAAAGCTTTATTAAAGAGTTTTACAGTTCATCTTATGATAATAACATAACATTAGACAACAACTTTTTCCTATTCATAGCGCGTGACCTACATGAACTTATTAAAATAAAACAACATAACGAAAGCAAGGTCAAAGTATTTAATACAGAACAAAAAGATAACGATATAACAAAGAATGTAACTATAGTTGAAATAATAAACGATAATCTACCATTTATAATAGATTCTACTATTATTACAATAAAAAAACACAATGCATTAATATATCACTATACAAATGCTGTTTTAAATATTGAACGTAAAGATAAACATATACATACAATATCATCTGCACAATCTTGTTCAAATGATGGAACAAGAGAATCAATAGCATATTTCATTATCAGTCACATAGATGAAGAGTATCATAAATCTCTCAAACATGAAATAGAAAAAAATTTAAAATTAGTTAGCCAGTGTGTTAACGATTGGAAATTAATGCTACAACATTTTGACTCAGCATTAAATGCAATGAAATCTTTTCATTCCAATTCCATAGAAGAAGAAATTACATTTTTAGAATGGCTAAGAAAAGATAATTTCATTTTTTTGGGACATGAAGAATATATTGTAGATCAAAATAAATTATTAATTAACAATAACTCCAGCCTCGGATTACAGAAAATCAACACACCAGATGAACCTAGTAAAGAATTGCCTGAGTCTAAGCAACACATATATATCATACAATCCAATATCCTATCTACAGTACATAGACATGAATATATGATTTGTATTGGATTAAGAATATTTAATAAAGATAACATTTTGATAAAAGAGCATCTTTTCTATGGTTTTTTTGCTTCCATTATTTCATTTCAAGATGCAAATGCTATTCCACTCATTAGAAGTAAAATAAAAGCTGTAGAAAAGAAATCAGGGTTTACTAAAGGCGGACATAGTAATAAAGCATTAGTTGATATATTGCAAAGATTATCCAGAGATGAATTATTTCAATTTTCCGAAGAAGAATTATTTGAAATTTCAATTGGTATATTATCCTTAGCTAATAATCCAAAAATAAAACTTTTTATAATAAAAGACCAAAACCACAGTTTTGTAAATTGCATCATTTTTGTACCAAAAGCATTAGCAAGTACTGAACTTGCAAATAAAATGAGTTATATATTAGAACAAATGCTTACAGGTAAAGTTGTTAATAATCAATACAATATGTTGAATGAGTACAATTTAGTTAGATTACAGTTTATACTCAAAGCACAAGACAAGCTATTTAGTAATTTTTCAGAATCAGAAATTGAAGAAAAATTAATCGCAGCATCTAGAAGATGGGAAGATAAATTACAAGATGTAATGCGTTGTAACTTAGGATCTATTAACCCATTTCTACAATATTTAACAGCATTTCCACCAAGCTACCAAGAGTATTTTAACCCAAAAAGTGCTTATCATGATATTACAAAATTAGAACAGGTTTGCAAATATAATACTAGTGAAGCAGATCTTTACTTAATAAAAAATAGTGTCCATTACCAACTAAAAATATACATACCTCAAGAAAGCAATCTTCAACTTTCAAAAATACTAAACATAGTAAAAAAAATGGGCACAAATATAATCTTACATCATAGCTATACCATTACAGCTAAAATTACCATATATTTACACCATTTTATTCTATCAAATACTAAACAATCTTTTGATCATAATAACATTAAACAACAGTTTGAAACTACCATAAAAAAAATCTTTGCAAAAGAAATAGAAAATGACTACTTCAATAGCTTAATCATATTAGCTAACCTACAGTGGAAAGAAGTTATGCTAATAAGAGCATTAAGTAGATACTTAAAGCAAGTATCATTTAACTATAGTCAAATTTATATTCAAAAAGTTGCTATTAAACATCCAAAAATTTTACTAAACTTTATTAAGTTATTTAACGTTAGATTTAACCCAGCATTAACCAGTAACGAAGAATCCAGTGCTATACAAAGTAAAATTAACGAGCTATTATCAGAAATTACAGATGTAGTACATGATCATATTCTAAGGTCCATATATGCTTTGATTCTAGCGATTTTACGCACAAACTATTACCAAGGAAAAGATTATCTGTCTATAAAACTAGATTCAAGTAAAGTACCAAATATACCACTACCCTGCCCTTTCAGAGAAATATATGTATACTCCAACTTATTTGAAGGTATACATTTACGAGGTGGAAAAGTTGCACGTGGAGGAATTAGGTGGTCTGATAGAACAGAAGATTTCCGTACAGAAATACTAGGGTTAATGAAAGCACAAATGACAAAAAATTCAGTCATTGTACCAGTAGGATCTAAAGGAGGTTTCATTTTAAAACGTGCACCTAAAAATGCAGACTTGCTAAAAAGCACGGCAGTAGAATGTTACAAAAACTTCTTGCGAGGTATATTAGACATTACAGACAACATGATTGATGATAAGTACGTTACACCTGACAATATTATAAAATATGATGAATATGACCCGTATCTGGTAGTTGCTGCAGACAAAGGAACCGCTACATTTTCTGATTATGCAAATGAAATCTCTGAAGAATATAATTTTTGGTTAGGCGACGCTTTTGCATCTGGAGGATCAATAGGGTTTGACCATAAAAAAATGGGTATTACAGCTAAAGGAGCATGGGTAGCAGCTCAAAGGCATTTTTGGCTCATGGATAAAGATATATATAACGAACCATTCACAGTAATTGGTATCGGAGATATGTCTGGAGATGTATTTGGTAATGGTATGTTATTATCTGATAAGATACATCTGATTGGAGCATTTAATCACAATCATATCTTTGTTGACCCATCACCTGATCCAACAAAAAGCTTCCTTGAACGCAAGAGGTTATTCAACTTAACCAATTCATCATGGGAAGACTATGACAAATCCTGTATCTCAAAAGGCGGAAAAGTTTTCAGTCGCAACTCCAAAATACTAGATTTAAGCCCAGAAATAAAAGAATTATTTAATATTACCGAAGATCAAGTTACTCCAAATACACTCATCAGACATCTATTAAAAGCAGAAGTTGATATGATATGGAATGGAGGCATAGGAACATATATAAAATCCTCACAAGAAACTAATGCTGAAGTATCAGATAAAGCTAATGATGTTCTGAGAATCAATGGATCTGAAGCAAAAGCAGCAATGATAATAGAAGGCGGAAACTTAGGTGTTACACAAACTGGAAGGGTTGAATATGCGCACAATGGAGGAAAAATCAACACTGACTTCACAGACAATTCTGGAGGAGTAATATGTTCTGACTTTGAGATCAACATTAAAATATGTTTAAGACTTGCAGTGAAAAATAACTATATATCTTTAGCTGAACGTAATAAGATACTAGATGACATAATGGATGCAGTCCCATCAATAGTTTTAGAATCACACAACAAACTAGAAACAAAAGCCTTAATGTTAGAATGTATACAGGCACAAAATAGAATAGAACAACATCACAGATTATTAAAATATTTAGAAAAAATTCAAGTACTAAACAGAGACATAGAATTCTTACCAAGTGATGAAGAAATCACAAAAATGAGTGCAGAAATGAAGGGATTCACCTGTCCTCAAATTGCTATATTGATTGCATATACTAGAACCTTTATAAAAAATGAAGTCATGCTTTCCAATATTTTTCATCACTCAAGTCATTTACTTAATCTTTATGAATCCCAATATTTATTATCTTACTTCCCTCAATATATAAGAGACAATTTTTCACAATATATAAGACAACACCCTCTAAAAAAAGAGATATTAGCAACATGCATAGTGAACGATATAGTTAATAGAATGGGTTGTATTTTTGTTAATCACATAATTGAAAATATTGGTATCACTGTTGAAGATGTAATTAAAATATACGTTATAACAACACACATATATAACTTATACGAAATATGGAAAACACTAGACGAACTAGATAGCAAAATTCATATTAACATATATACTTCATTAATTAGAGAAGTACAAAAATTTATAGGACAAATTACATTCTGGTTTCTCAGGAACTCCAGTAAATTTACAAATATAGACACAAAACTAGAAGAATTATCATCCCAGATATCTTTGATTGAAGAAAATATAGAAAGTATTTTATGTAATGAATCCTTAGAAATATACAATAATACCCTATCTTCTTTAATGGAATATAATATCAATAAATCAATTGCAAAAAAAATTACAAAATTAAAATTCCTGACTATTTCTCTCGATATAATACACCTAACAAACAGTGCAAATTTACCACTATTAACTATAGGGAAAATATATTTTCAATTAAGATCATTATTAAATTTCAGTCGTATAAGGGATCTTGCAGCACACATGGAACACAATTCTTCATATTGGCAACGTATTGCCATTAGAAACCTAATTGACGAACTAAATGATTACCAATCCATAATAACAGAAAATATCCTAAAACAAGTAGAACCAACTTTATCATTGGCAATAAAGTTAGATAAGGTAGATAGTATAATCAACGATATCATTCAAGAGTGGTATATAAAAAACCAAGAAAAGCTAAACAGGTATTACAATTTTTTAAATGAAATAAATACAACTCAACTTGATTTAAGTAAATTAATGCTTATAATAAAGTCGCTTGATATGTTCATTAATTAAAATAGTTCTTAATGCTTGGTGTTGGTATATCAGAAGTTATTGTGATAATTTTAGTAGCATGTTTAGTAATTGACCCTAAAAAACTGCCACTTGTCACGAAAAGCGTAGGGTTTTACTACAAAAAATTTATAGAAGCAAAAGGAGAAATTTTAAATTATTTTAACAAAGTTTACAACGATTGTACAGAAGAACAAAACAACAACGTCGTCATTAAAGAAATAATAGGAGATGATGGCAAAACATACAAAAGCTATGAAGTAAAAAAAGATAACAAATAAATAAAAGAAAACTTATGACTGCAAAAGTGTTAATAGTAGATGACTTACCTGCAAACATAAAACTGTTGCAAGCAAAGCTCATGAGTGAATATTACAACGTTCTAACTGCAACAAATGGCATGGATGCAATAAAAATTGCTGAAGAAAAACATCCTGATATCATTCTATTAGATGTCATGATGCCAGAAATGGACGGATATGAAACATGCAAAAGATTAAAAGCTAACCCAGCAACAACATACATTCCAATAGTAATGGTTACAGCTCTTGACAATACATCAGATAATAGAGTTAGTGGTCTCAGCTATGGTGCAGATGATTTTTTAACAAAACCAATAAATGACACAGCACTATTTGCACGCATTAGATCATTAACAAGATTCAAAATGGTAATAGATGAATTAAGATTAAGAGGCAAAACAAACGCAGACATGAGTGTGCTAAATAACAACATGATGGATTACGCAAATAAAATTGATAATGTTAGCATTTTAATTGTAGATGAAGATGTGATACGTTCCGAACACATCAACAATATTTTGCAAAAGTCCTTTCAACAAACTGTAGTTTCACATGACATAGATCAAGCATTAAATTTAAGTAACATACAGAATTATGATTTAATAATTACTGATCTGGAATTCTCTGGAGATGGGCTAAGGTTGTGCTCTCAGTTGCGTAACAAAATTGAAACACGTTATACACCAATTCTAGTTTTACTTGATGAAAACGAAGATCCAAAATTATTAAGCAAAGCATTTGATATAGGAATCCACGACTATATTACAACTCCTGTAGATAGCAATGAACTAATTGCAAGAGTAAATGTACAAGTAAAAAGAAAAAGATACCAAGATGCATTAAGGATAAATGTAGACACTAGCATGACAATGGCTATAACTGATCCTTTAACAGGATGCTATAATAGACGCTACTTTGATATGCATTTCCATAATATCATTGACGAATCCCTACAAAAAGAAAAAAACTTATCCTTAATGATACTAGACATTGATCATTTTAAAGAAGTAAACGATACATTTGGGCACACTGTTGGTGATGAATTACTACAACAGTTTAAAAAACGAGTGTCAGATAATATACGTATTACAGATTTACTTGCAAGATTTGGTGGAGAAGAATTTGTTGTAATATTACCAGATACAACAATTAATATAGCAGAACAAATAGCAAAGCGAATTCTTACTGTAATAAAAAATACTCCATTCAAAACAAGTATAGGCAATATAAACAAAACCGTTAGTATTGGTGTAGTAGAAGTACAAAAATCTGACGCTGACAATATCAAGCAATTGATAGATAGAGCTGATAAATGCTTATATGAAGCAAAAAATACAGGAAGGAATAAAGTTGTGACATATTTACAATAGAACTTTACAAGTATTTGCTTTTATATTACAGATTAATTTTAACTGAAAGTATGCTTTTATTACATTGTTAGAATATTTTTCTATACTATAAATTTTTAAATATAAATGCGATTTCTCTAAGTTATATAATGTATTTTACATATCCGTAGTAACAATTCAGTATTTCATAAAGAAACATGGTATATAACTGACAAAACAATTACTAGTACTCAATAACAATACATATTATTATATCACTTTTTTCAATAAAAGATTTTATAACTTATATACAAAATTTACATTACAATAACGGTTTAAGATACATAGATCTTTCATATAACACCACATAGAATTAACAAATTCACAATACTTCACACAATCATTTGCCATATATAAGGTTTATGAGTTTTACCTATAAGTAACATATAACAATTCTTAGCAAATGCGTAACTACAGAACATTATAAATAGCAAGAAACAATAAGCTCTATACTACACAACCATACCATAAGTCACAAGACTTACATCCAGATACAATAACAAATCTCTACATAGATATACTATATTTATAATATGATGCCTGTCTAAAAAAATATAAGTTCTTCATTTTGATATACAAACCAATATTTAATAATTTTTACAGATATACAACTATCTATCTTACTCACATAATATAACGTAAAGAAACCATTACTTCCGTATTGCAATCATATCAACAAACTACAGAATTACATCCAGACGTAACAATAAAAAAAACTTAATATAATTAATAGATGTAATACATTTACAACATGATTTCTATTCTATAAACACAAATTTTATACCTTTTATATACAATTAATGCTAAAAATTTTTTACAAATGTACAAAACTATTATTTACAGTAATAAACAAAAAGAAATAATAACTTACATATTGCAAACCAACAAATTGAAGTTTTTTTCAATTACAATAATTTAATATCACTATGTAGCACATCTACAACACAAATTTATATATATACTATAATAATTTTTCCAAATTCATAATTGTATCTTTCATATAATCTGGCATAGGAGCAGTAAATGATAATTTTTTATTTCCTATATCAATTGATAAAAAATGTGCATGTAATTGTAAGTGATCATTTAACACATGATTGCAAAATTTACCATATTTTTTATCACCAATAATAGGACATCCAATATGTGAAAGGTGTACCCTAATCTGATGTTTCCTACCAGTTTTAGGTTTTAATTCAAGTAATCCAATATCATAAGGCAATCTCTTCAATACAAAAAATGAAGTTATTGCTTCCTGAAAAACTGAACTATCAATGATTATATTTTTACAAAAATTATGCTTTTTTTTGATAATGGAATGATTAATTTCACCAACATCATTTTCTGGAATTCCTTGTGTCAATGCCAAATATTTCTTTTCTACTCTTCTATTCTTGAACTCATGCATAATTAACCTAGATGCTCTTGCATTACGAGCTAACATCAAAACCCCACTTGTATTTTTATCTAATCTATGAACAATTCTCATAGATTCACCACCTCTAATCTTATCTAAAATATCACCGATGCTAACTCTAACTTTCGTACCCCCCTGAACAGATATTCCAGCAGGTTTATTAATAATCAATACATCATCATCTTCATACAAGATACTGCTATTAATCAAATTAATCAGAGAAGAACTATCAGCTTCACAAATTTTTGCGTGTATTTCCTCCCCAATGATAGTATCACATTTTATGTAAATCACATTTCCAGTTTTAATCCTCGTATTAGACTTTACCTTTGCATTATCAAGCAAAACTACACCTTTACGTAAAAATTTTTCGACCAAAGACTGAGGAATGTTCAACACTCTTCTAACAAATCTATCTATCCTCATATCTTGATCATCTTCTTTTACAGTATAATATTTACCCATCATTATTCAACTTTCTAAAACAGTATACAACTTTACATAAATTTTTTATGACAAAATTAACCATATTATTACACCAGAGTTTCACACTTTGGTATATAACAATTATAACAAATTAAAATTCATTCATAAATCAATCGATATATACTACTAATGACAACTTTTCTAACTTTCATCTAAATTTTTTAAAGCAGCACACAATCCTTTACACAAACTCTTTAAGTTAAAATTAACAATATTACTACATCAGAGTTTCTCATTTAGTATCCAAAAATTATGATAAACTAAAATTTATCCATAAATCAACCATATGGATTATTAGCTATAATTTCTTCTAATTAAAAACTCTTCCATATCAATTTTCATTTATTAACACACAAACTAACTGATATTAAAAGGACGCGTTAAATAACTTTAAAACAAGCAAATGCTCAACACATAATCATGTTATTAGCAATTCATTAAAAAAATAAAAGATTATAAAAGAAAAATAACACAGTAAAACCAATACTTATAATGAATTTATTTATTTAAATAACACAATGATAAATTATGAAAATAACTGCCACATATCTCTTCACTTCATACAATAAACAACCTAACTAAAAAAATTAATTTACTTACCATTCTCAAATTTTCTTTTTCATAATTACATTAAATACATTACAAGCTATAACTACTATATACTAACTTTACTATCTCTAATAAACTTAATGAGCAAAATCAAGCTATTTATCAGTGTTAAATTTCTTTCTTAAATAATCACATAACACAAAATTGCTAGCTATAAATAACTCATTATTACATACTATCTTCCCTTTACTTTCTTCGACGAATAACTTTCCAACTGCAGCTTGATACCTATTAAAATTAGAATAAATTAATGCATCATAAGATGCTGAACATAAATAAGCAAACCCTAATGCCATAGATCCCATAGCACGTATTATAACAGCCTGAGAATTAAGCTGATTATCAATCACATTAACATTAAGATGTGTAATGACAAAATCAATGACAGCTCTACTGACACTTTGTTTATTACCTACATGCAGTTTTATATAACGTGATTGTACATTTTCTGAAAAAGCACCTACTCCTCTTTCTACATAAAACGTTTCTTTAAGTATTGGAGCATCAATTATTGCAGCAACAGGTTCTCCTTGACGAAAAAAAGCTATCAAAGTCGCAAAATAAGGCAAGTAATTTATAAAATTAGTTCTACTATCTATTGGATTAACAAACCAAAAATTTTCTCCAATATCAGATATATCTCTAGTATCATCAAAAACAACACCATAATCTTGTCTGTAATTATATAACACATCAGTAATAATTTTTTTAGATCTTAAATAAGCAGATCTAGTAAAATTACTTGCAGCAGTATAAGAAGATTGCATATACCGAATTTCACTAAAATCTCTGATTAAAGCTCTAGACGACTGTCGCACTGACTTTAGCATAATATTGGTAACAGAAGAAAAAATTACAGACATTAACAACCCCTTTTTTATACAGTTTTAAATATTAAGTAACCATTAATCATATTGTAGAACTCAATAAACAGTTACATAACTGTTTACTTATAATTTTTTTTAGATATAAATAACAATAATTGCATATTCAACATATGCTGAATAAAACACCATACTTGTAATAATGCAATGCTAAAATATATTTATCCCTTTGCACGTTCATAATAGCTATCATCCGGAGTATAAACAACTATCTTATCTCCAGGTTTAATAAACGTAGGGACACTAATACGTTGATTATTTTCTAACATTGCCACTTTATAAGAAGATGAGGACACTGTTTGCCCTTTAATCACAGCCTCAGTTTCAATTACTCGAAGAGTAACATAATCTGGAACTTTAGCAGATATTATTTCACCATTATAAAATACTAATGTAATAATAATATTATCTTGCAGATATATACTCTTATCCCCCAATATATCTTTACTAATTGTAATCTGTTCATAAGTTTTAAGGTGCATAATGGTAAGCATTGAACCATCACTATAAATATATTGATAATCAGCCTCATCAACAATAGCCCGCTTTATATCTCCATCTGCACGAAACCTTTCATATTGTTTAGCACCAGTTTTTAAGTTTTTCATTTCAGCTTGTATATAGGCACCACCTTTACCTGGTTGAGTATGCATAACCTTCACAACTAAATATAAAGCATTATTATGATCTAATATATGACCAGGTCTAATATCACTCCCTCTTTCTGCCATTCTTTAATAAACAAAAAATTACAATTCTGAAATTTTAGTCTTAAAGCACAAGCAATTCAAGAAAAATCAACACCTTATTGATTACAAATGTTTATACTACACATACAATAAAAATACACACCTATAATACTCTTCATGTTTTAAAGCTATACTTATAACATCTAATAAATCACAAATTTAATAACTAAGTAACTCTAGATAAGATACAGAATAAGCTCACATCAACTAATTACATGTGATACATGTGACTTTTATTGATGTGAGTAATTTCATAATTTATAGATTACATATACTTTTACCATCAATAAACAAATTATGCATCACAATTTTCTATTTTACACTTGCAAATTTACATCAGCGTCATTAGACAAGTCAAATGAGTTAAATGAAAGACAAAGATTAACTATAGAATCTAACCTTGATAAACATTCTATCATCCTTGATCAAATTGCAGGATTAATTGCACGACGTATCGTATGTAATGCTTATCAAGGACAAAATGTTAATTTGGGTGAAAAATTTGGTATTATTAGATTCGGTAGCCGTGTTAACTTATATTTACCTTTATCTACTCATATATCAGTATTTAAAGGACAAACAGTCATTGCTGGTGAAACTATTTTAGCATATCTAAAAGACTCACCTAAACAACTAACAGTTAAATCTATATAACACTCTATATGAAAGAAGAACAAAGCAGCAAATTTTTTCCTATTGCTAGGTTATTTCCAAATATAGTAACTCTATTAGGCTTATGTGCTGGGTTGACTTCTATAAAATTTACTTTTATTGGCAAATGGGAATCTGCTGTTATGTTTATT